>NZ_SOGS01000006.1:0-271033 GCF_004403505.1 Cryobacterium sp. TMT1-2-2
CCGGTGTTGATCACGAGCTTTACGGCCTCGTCTTTGTACTCAGGAGTGAACTCCCTGCGTGTCTTTCCCATGTGAACATTCTCTCTTGTGAGGTGTCCACGCAACGGGGGCAAGGCCAGAACTAGGGCACTGAGACTGAATCTCATCGCTCGAGCCGGTGTTCCGGTGGGCGTCCGTCTTGCGGGCGGCTCCTTCCCTTACTTGGTCGGTTTGCTCGTAGGTGGCAGCAGCGGTCGCGGTTGTAGGGGGCTGGAGTAGACCACGCTGGTGGTCACGCTGCCGAGGGTTCCGATGCGGCCGCTGACTTGTTCGAGGTGCTGCATGGATGTGGCGACAACCTTCATGATGAAACAGTCCTCGCCGGTCACATGATGGGCCTCGATGACCTCTGGGATTTCGGCCAGCAAGGTGTGGAGCGGTTCGTAGATGCTGCTCGGGTAGCGCAAACGAAGGTAGGCCATGATCGTAAACCCGAGCCTGGACGCATCCACCACGGCGCTGTAGCCGCTGATCACGCCGCTTTCTTCCAAGCGTCTCACCCGCTCGGCAACCGCACTGTTGGACATGTTGAGAACACGGCTGAGCTGGGCGATGGTCTGTCGTCCGTCCGCCTGGAGAGCGGAAAGGATATCGGTATCGACCTTGTCGAGCCCGAAAGAAGATATTGCGGTCATCTGGCAATACTGCCTGCACAATTACCGATGCGAGGCCACAATGCCGTGATTGATCTCTTTAGATAGTGGTTATTACCCCGTATCTTCATCTTTCATGACAACAACTCCCGTTTTGATGGACCCGGCCATCGTTCACTTCGCCGGCAAACTCTCCTTCGAAACCGACCCCTCCGATGTGCATGCTGATTTCGTCAACGGAACCTCGTTCGTGCTGATCGATTCCCGTGGGGATGCAAGCTGGCGGCAAGGCCGCATCACTGGTGCGCTCCACATACCCACTGGCAGCATCGCCACCCAAGCGTTAGCCAGCATCCCCATCAGCACCCCAGTCGTTGTGTATTGCTGGGGCCCCGGATGTAACGGCTCGACCCGGGCAGCTCTCGCCTTCGCCACCCTCGGCTACCAAGTCAAAGAGATGATCGGCGGATACGAGTACTGGGCACGAGAGGGGTACCCCACCGAAAACGATCACGGTCCGATAGTTCGGGCGAAAGACGCCCTTACGGCACCGCTGAACGAGATCAGCTGTGAGTGCTGAAACCCGCAGCGCCATTCGTCTGACATCGTCCCGCAGAGCCGGAGGATCTGGACGAAATCGTGCCGATGATCTACGAAAACGCAGCATACGAAAACGGAGGGTCGCTTCCCTCCGACCTTGCAATTCGACTTGCGCCCCTTCTCTTTGGCACCCCGCCATCACGTCTGCGACGCTTCGTTGGCGCCTCGCACGCCGGAGCTCTCGTGGGGTATTCGACCGTCACCGCGGAGCTCTCGACCTGGCAGGCAAGCGAGTTTCTGAACATGGATTGCCTGTTCATACGAGACCATGCGCGTGGGCACGGGCTCGGCAAACTCTCCATGGCCGTGATCAAAGGTGAGGCAGCACCTCATGGCTTCACCGCGACTGACGACAACCAGCGAGTCAATCACCGGGACGTAGCAGGTCCCGTAGAGGGTTCGGCTTACGGGCAGTGACCAAGCCGATTCAGGTCGCTGACTCCGGTCGAATTCCTCACCTACGACGAGCTAGCCGTCGCGCGTTCCTCGTTTGCGTCGCAGCATCTGTCGCCACCGATAAGTTGGCAGCCATGAGTATCTTCCTTGTCGCAGGCGGCCCGACACCCGCCTATTTGAATGCTCTCCAGACATCGATCGACGCGATCGCGAGGGCGATCGTACAAGGAGCGTCCTACATCGGGTTTTCGGCGGGCGCGATGATCGCACCGAAGGTGGCCTTGATTGGGGGGTACACGATGAATGGAACAGAAGTCTGCACCGAAGAATGGGCGGAAGGGCTCGCGGAGATAACGCTGAAGGCTGGCCTTGGCGTGGTCCCATTCACGGTCGACGTTCACGCAGCCCAGGCCGGAACCCTCGGTCGGGCACTCTCCGTAGTCGTCAATGGTCTCGCTGATCGGGTCGTTGCCATTGACGAGAACACGGCGGTTGTCACAACGCTCCACGACCCTGCCAGCATCAGGATCGTCGGGGGCGGCAATGCGTGGACGTTCGAAGCATCTGATGGGCAAGTCACAAGTTCGATTCGGAGGGCGAATTAATCTCGTCCATTGGCGGTACCTTTTCCGACGGGTTCCGCGCCCGTAAGGGTTCCCCTTCTGAGTCACCGGCGCCGTCACAAAGCGATCACAGAACGCCGCCACGAAGCGAACAACCACCATGGGCTTAGGCGATGATGCGCCGTCCCTCGACTAGCCGCGACTCAGCGCAGTAGCCCGTTCTCGTAGGCGTGCGCGACGATCTGCACGCGGGAGGTGATTGATAGTTTGGCCAGGATGCTGCGTATGTGGCTCTTGACCGTTGCCTCGCTGATATAAGCGGTCTGGGCGATGTCCGCGTTGCTGAGGCCGCGGGCTGCGAGCAGGAAGACCTCCTTCTCGCGTGCAGAGAGCGCTGAAATTGATTCGGCGGCTGGCTCCCTGTGTTGCTTGGAAGTTTGCGCTCGGATGATGTCGGCTGTGTCGCTGGGCGCGATCACGGAGTGCCCCGCGTAGACCGTGCGGATCGAGGCGAGGACGAACTCGGGTGTGGTGTCCTTCATTATGAATCCGTCCGCGCCCGCATGGATTGCGCGAATTACAGCTTCATCGCGCTGGAACGTCGTGAGCATGATTACCTTGGGCTGCGTGCCGAAAATTTTGGCACAGCCGTCGGGGCTTTGTTCCCTGCTGTCCCTGTCGGGTTTGTCGGTGGCGTCCAAAATGCGCGCAGTCGCCTCAATGCCGTCGAGCAGCGGCATCCGGATGTCCATCAACATGACGTCTGGGCGTGCGTGGTGAGCGAGAGCGATAGCAGCTTCTCCGTCGTAGGCGGCACCGACGAACTGTAGGTCGGGCTGTGACTCGATCAGCATCTGGATCCCAGAACAGAACAGTTGCTGGTCATCGGCAATCGCAACTCGGATGGCTCTCACCGCGAGCCGGCTTCTGCTGCCACCAAGGCGGCTTCCGCTGGCGCCTCGGTTTCCTGCTCAACAACGCACGCCGTCGGCACGAATGCGGTGACCAGATAGCCGCCCGGTGCTTCATCGTCCACGTCCGCGGTCAGCCAGCCGCCTGCCAGCCGGGCGCGTTCGCGCATCCCATAGAGCCCGCGGCAGTGCCCGTGCTCGCGCACGTTTGAGGCTGGGTGTTGTCGGGGCGCCCCGGTGGAGGCGACCGTCAAGGCAAGTCCCGGTCCGCGCCAGTCGAGCGTAAGCCGAGCAGTCGGCTGGGCTCCTGCGTGTTTGAGTGCGTTCGTCAGGCTCTCCTGTACGATGCGGTACACCGCCAGTTGCTGTCCCGAAGTAAGCAGAGTGGGGTCGCCGAAGCGGTTGGTGGTGATGGTGAGGCCGGCGCCGCGCATCCGCTGTACGAGTTCGTCTATGTTGTCGAGGGTGGGATTCGAGTGGCCGTCAGGGTCTTCGACGAGTGATTCGATCAGCATTCGTACCTCGGCCAGCGACGTGCGGGCGGATGCAGCGATTCGTCCCAGAGATTCACTGATCGCATCGGGCCGTTGCGGGCCGATGAAACGGGCGCCGTCGGCTTGAGCGATGATTACGGCCAGTGAGTGCGCCATGATGTCGTGGACGTCCTGGGCGATGCGGTCGCGCTCGCTCGCGACGATCAGGTCGATCTCGGCCGAGCGGAGTTCGTCGACGGTTGCGCCGAGCTTCGTGTCGGCGGCTCGCTTCAGCTGCGATGCGCGAAGGCCGAAACCGATGAACCAGGCCGCTGCTGTGAGGAGTAGACCGACGACGAAGACACCGGCGAAGCTTTTGATGATGTCGTCGGAGGAATTTCCACCGCCGACCCAGGACGTCCAGCCGTACCCATTGGACAGCGTGGGAACGGTCATAAGTGTCGTAATCACGGCGACATACACGGACGCGATCGGCAGGGACAGCCAGCGGATGCGCCCTTCTGCCGTTGCGCTCACGATCAAGCAGGTGAGGAGAACGGCGAAGTACACGGGCCAGCTCGTCGAACTGAACCGGGTTGGAATTCCGAAGAGTTGAATCGCGAGCACGACGCCAGGCAGCGCGATCGCGACGCGGGGATAGTTCCGGGCGACGGCGATCGACGCAGCGAAAAGGCCAAGTGTGAAGGGAAACGACGGCCATGGCGAACTGCCGGAACGACCGGATTCCGCGATGATCCACAGCACGTAGAAGGCGACGGCGGTGGCGGGCTCCAGCGCAGGGCGTAGCGGGAGCAGCATCCGTTGGGCGCTGCTCACAATCGGCGATGCGGTGTCTTCCCAGACCGTCCGCAGCGCGGGGCTTTCCAGGCGGAGCTGAACCCCGAGGTACCAGAAGCCGAAGGTGATCAGCGCGGCCACGCTGCCACAAACGAGGAGATCCGGAATCAGTGCAACCGACGACAGATGCTTTCCGTTGATCAACCCATCGATGCTAGTTGCACTAAAGCGGGGAAGGACCAGCAGTGCTGACACCCCCGCCGCGTAGAGGACCAAAACGAACGGCGCGACCGTGCGCATCCTCCTGGCTGCATGGAACCCGACGAGGGTGGCGAACACCAACAACATAAGGTATGCCGACCAACTGAGCGCATTGAACCGAGCAGGCCAGAAGAGCAGCTGAGCCGCAAGAAGCACACCGACCAGGACAAGCGAAGCGCCGGTTGCAACCCGGGAGAGCGCGATGGCAGCCGCGAAGCCGACCACGATCACGAACGCATAAGGGGTTGTATATGCGATCATTTCTCCGCGTATAGGTACGAAGCTTACCAGGCGTGTGCTGAACCCGACAAACCAGATCAACACGAGCGCGATGCTGACTAGAGGCTCGACGAGCCAGCGATGATTACCAGAAGTAGGGTGCATATCCCCACGCTAGAACCCGCTATGTTGCATGAGTGGCAAATTAGTGCAAATTCCTCCCAAAGGATGAGTGGATCTAACCCGGCGGCTGACGACAGCGCCAGACCAGCGCGTTTGACTGGGAGCATGAACAATGTAAATACCGCGCCAGTCGGTGGCGCCATCGACCCCGCGGCCATCGCACTCATCGGCACCTATGCCATCGATCTGACGGCAATGACACGCTCGGATATCGCGGTACCGGACATGTTGCCAGTCACCGTTGCCTGAGCCGAGCAGACCTTTGCCTCTTCTCCTGTGCGGACTTCGCACGCGATACGCATATAGGTACCGCTCACGGTTCCCCTTACAGGCAAGGTGAGAGAATTAGTCGGAAGAGTCGCCAGTTCCCAGTGCGCCCACGACGGCGTCCAGAGAGACCAGCGTCTCGCCCAGGGAATCGACTTGTGCCGAGATTCGTGCCCGTTCGCTAATGAGTCGATCGCGCAGTAGCGGTGTTCGTGCCGCAGGGTCCGTGATGCAGGGAAGAAGTTCTGCGATTGTGGAGCTACACAGGCCGGCTTGATAGAGACGTTGAATGAGAAGAACGCGCTCTCGCGCCGCATCTGTATAGAGCCGTTGACCACTGGTCGAGCGGTTCGACGAAAGTAGGTGCTGCTCTTCGTAGTATCGGAGTGATCGCGGGCTTGCGCCGGTTACTCGGGCCAATTCACCAATTCTCACTAGCCGCTTGCCCCTCACATTGATGTCAGGTTTTAGTCTAGCGATCATGACTACACACACGAATGGTTCTGACCACGTCCTCCAGCTTCGCGTCATTGTGGAAGCGGAGGACTTCGACGCTGCCATCGCCTTCTACCGCGACGCTCTGGGACTGCCCGAAGAAATCGCGTTCGAGGGAGAGGGTGACGCGCGCGTCTCAATTCTGGATGCCGGTCGGGCGACCCTGGAAATCTCGAACCCAGCGCAGAAGCGGATGATTGACCAGGTCGAGACCGGGAAATGCCAAGGATCCGGCATTCGACTCGCATTCGAGATAACCGACGGCCGCGGCGTCACCAAAAGACTGGCTGCGGCCGGGGCGACCATTATTGGTGAACCACGCGAGACGCCGTGGCGATCGCTCAATTCCCGACTCGGTGCTCCCGCCGGGCTTCAGATAACCGTGTTCGAGGAGCTGGAGAAGGTGCACGACCGGGCACAACGAACCGGATTCGGAACAGCCGACGCGCGATAACGGCGAAGAGTTGAGTCACTACCAATCCGCCGAGATGAGAGATCGTTGCCACGAGGTGGATGTCCGTTGTGTGTCCGGATGAGGTCGCTGTCCCGTTCCGGGTTCCCGACTGACACAGAATCGGCGTGCTCGGTTGTTGGTTGTACTGGGCCCAAATGTGCCGCGCTGGCCGGTCCCGCTCTGAAACATCGACGTCAGCACGAAATCCTGTTCTCGACGCCTAGGTCCGCAACATGCCATCGGTGGGCCGAGGCTTTGAGGTCGGTGTTGCCCCGCGCAATAGAATCGGGAAGACGCTGCGACGAAGGAGACGAATGAACGAGCTGGAGCATCGGGTTCGGGCGCTGTGGACGTTGTTCGAGCCGATCCACGCGGTGACGTATTTCTCGCCGGAGGCGAGGGAGGCGTTCGCACATATCGGACTCACCCGTTACTGGGACGGATACTTCGCCGGTCGCGCCGCCCCGCTCGGGGCCGTGACCGCCGAGCCGGTGGTGGCGATCTTCAGTGGGTTCGCTCCGTTCTTGGTCGAACGGGTGCTGCCGGCTGTGTGGTCGATGGTGACGGTGGACCGGGTCCTTGACGCGCGGTCTCGGGGTGCAGCGGAGACGTTGCGAAACTTCGTGCCCGACGAGCGATCTGTCACCGAAGCGGCTGATGTACTTACCCAGGCTGCGGCTCGTGTCGACACCATAGGCCGACCACTCGCGGCGGCGAACAGCGCTCTGCCGGTGGAGTCGGATCCGTATCGCCGTCTCTGGCAAGCCGCGGCCACTCTTCGCGAGCATCGCGGAGACGGTCATGTGATCGCACTGGTCGAGGGAGGGATCGCGGGCATCAGCACCATCGTGTTGCGCAGCGCGGTGGACATCGACGCGACGAGCGTGCGAAAGGCGCGTGGCTGGACGGAGGAACAGTGGGCAACCGAAGTCGACGAGCTCTCGGCCCGCGGGCTACTGGCCGGCCAGGGCCAGATCACCGAGAAGGGCACAGCGGCACTCGATCGCGCCGAGCAGGTGACCAACCGATTGGCCGTCCGTCCGTGGAGCGGAGTGACCGACGACGAGATCGCGGATGTCGCCCGAACGCTTGCGCCCATCGCAAGAGCGTGCCAAACGGTCTTTCCATTTCCGAACCCGATCGGCATGCCCCAGCCGTGGGACCCGAATCTCGATCCGAACGCGTCCTCCGTCCCCACGTCGCCGCGCGCGAACTGAAAAGGTTCATCGACGGGGACGGATCATGATTCGTTTGGGGCGGATCGGCGTCCCGGTCAGCGTTGGTCCTACGGGACGGCGTCGGAGTTGCCGATCCAGTCGGCTCCTTGGACGCCAAGCACGACTGGCGGGTGGGTCATGTCCTTCTCGGGGGCGGCAGCCGCGGCACGCAGGAGGTCCTTAAGAAATCGCGCCACGAATGTCAGAGATATTTGCTATGGTCGGGTCATCACGACCGGTTCCGCCTACTTGTAGGTCCAGGGCCGGTCTTCATTTTTAGGCGCGCTGATGACAGCGATGAAGCTGCTTCAGACCTACGAGGAAGGAGTGTGGTAACCTTAATCCATCACGATCAGCCCGCTCGCCTCACGGCTCGGGCTGATTTTCTTTAACTAGGAGACTCGTGGCCGAGTACACCAAGAAGTGGTTGTCCGTTGGTAAGCAGACGGAGAAACTTCAGTCACGCGGTGTCGAGGTTCAAGACCCGGAGAGCTGCGGCCGACTCCTCCAGGCCGTTGGCTACTACCGACTCACGGGATACCTCTATCCGTTTCGAGACTCGGAGCCATCGGCCAATGACGAAGGCGGCACCAAGTCCCGTGTCCTTAATCGCTAACGTGCGGGCACCACAGCCGACAATGCGGCCGCGCTTCTTGATTTTGATCGCCGCCTGCGAATGCTCGTGCTTGAGGGCATTGAAAGAATCGAAGTCTCCTTCCGCATGCAGGTCGGATATGTCCTGGGCCGGCAGTCGGCTTTCGCCCACAGCGACCCTGCCAACTTTGTAGCTTCGTTCACTACGGCGTCCTTCGACGAGCTGACAGGTGAAACGTTGCCGAGCAAACACGAGCAATGGCTTGCACGCGTGGAAGCGCGGAAGGCGGAGTCAGACGAAGCCTTCGTCGCTCACTTCCGCAACAAGTACGACGATAGGATGCCGATCTGGGCACTGACGGAAATCTTGGAATTTGGGCACTTGGGCCGGCTCTACTCCGGATTGAACAACGCACTCGCAACGCAGATCGCCGCCGCGTACGGGGCTCCGTCAAAGAAAGTGATGGGCAGCTGGATCTCCAGCCTGAACTATGTGCGGAATGTTTCCGCGCATCACGCTCGGCTCTTCAATCGAAAACTCGTCAGTGCGCCAGCGCGCCCCAGCACAGGGCAAGTTCCCCTCCTCGGCCACCTCAAAGACGAGGTCACGTCGAAGCAGGTATTCGGCGTCTGCAACGCCCTGGCGGTAATGGCATATCTGCTCCGGACCATCGATCCAGATAGTGGATGGACGCCTCGCGTTGTTGACCTCATCAACGCCTTTCCCAAATCTGATTTTCTGACGGCTGAGTCAATGGGAGTGCCGGAAGGATGGGCAGCGTTGGAGCTCTGGCGGACCGAACACGACGCCGGCTGATCCTGCACGGAGTGCGGGCCGGTGTACAGTCTCGCCATGCCCTCACTCATCCAGCGACGACTGGCGATTGAGCGCATTCGCACCGCCGCAGTCTTCTGGCTGTCGCTCGGCGGCATCTGGGTCCTGGTCGCGCTCATGCAGGTGGTGATCTCGGGTGCGTTTTGAACTTGGTAATCGGGGCTGGCTGGGTTGTATTTGGGGCCGTCACGTTGATTCGGTACCGCCACGAGAGGAAGGCCTTCACTGCCGAGAACGGCGAGGATGCCGGCCGACGCCTTGGCTCATAACTGCCATCGCGTAATCGCGCCACTCACTGCGGAATTCGGTGGTCGATGCGTGATCGAGCCGCGACGCCGCGGTTGCGTTAAATACCGACAGAGATCGCCGACAGACTGTTCATTTCTGAAACCCCGCAGAAACCCCGCATTAACCCCGCACATTCACTGTGTCGGCAGCAAGGAATTCATCGTTTCAGCGGCACGGATGCCGCCCGTGTTCTTGGCCATGGAGACGTCCTGGGTCAGAGACGGGTTCGCGTGGCCGAGGTATTCCGCAATTTCCCGAGCGCTGAGTCCGGACTGGTCCAAAGCGGTGGCCACCGTCTTGCGGAAGCTGTGAGTCGTGACCGTCGGATATCCGGTCCGCTCTCGCGCCATCCGCCAGTCGCGGGAGGTATTGCGAGGATCTCGAATATTGCCACGCAGGGTCGGGAAGGCCAAGTCATCATCGTTTTGAATTTTGAAGTTCGACTGCCGCTGGCGGAGAAGGTCGACGAGATTCTTCGGAATCGCGATCGTCCGGACGCCGGCCTTCGTCTTGGTGTGATCCTGCAGGAGAACACCTTGACCGCGCGCACGGATCACGTTGGCGTTGATAGCTACAGTTCCGGCGACGAGGTCGAGCGCGGACCAACGAAGGGCCAGCACTAATCGGGCAGAGCCGCACAGGCTCTCACGCTCATCGCACGTGCCGCTGCCTAGCTTGGAAGTATGGCCACGCAGTCGCGCAGGCACCGAGTACACGAGCGACGATATCAACGGTGTCGCCGTCGAAGACGGCACAAAGGACTAACCCTTCTCGCCGCAGCACGGCCGGGGCGCACGCGCGGACCGGCCACCGACGATTCACTGCCCACCGTGCCGACAGCAGACGGCACGGTGACCTGTCCTTGAACGTGCGGAATCTGCCGACCAACTTCCTGTGAGTAAACGGGCGGCTTCCTCTCAGAGTCGTCCATCGATCGCGCACGAGCAGCCCACGGGGGTAGAGTTCCGGCGAGCTCTCGCCACCGAACGACAGCCGCAGAGCCGAGCTGATACACGAACGCGTGGACGGGACACTCATCAACGACCTCAGTACATCCCTGCTCCGCATCAACATCGTTACTGGACCGCTTCTGTATGTCGTGTTCGGTCTTGCTGGGGTTCAGGTGCTGTACCTGCTGTTTCGCGCGCCGACCAGGGCCTGGATTCTGACCGTCGTCCTTGCCGGGGCCGCCGGGGCCGGGGCCGCCGGCGTCATCTGGTTCGTGGTCGTGACAGTCGTCGATGCGTTCGGTATGTCGCCTGGGCTGGTGGCTTTTCTCTGGTTTGCCGCCACGTGCTCGGCCGTTGCTCTGGCGCTGGCAAATCTGTGGAGGTCGCGTCGTCGTCGCAAAATCGTGGCCGCTGCATCCGTTGTGGTCTTTCTGCTTTCGGGGTCGTTGGCGATCAACGCGAGTTTCGGTATCAACCGCACGCTGGGCTCGTTGTTCGGTGTGACGACGGAAGCGGCGATCGCGCTACCGACCACCAGCACGGCCACGAAGCCAGGCCCGCTCTACCAGAACTGGGTGGCTCCGACGGATCTCCCGGCGCAGGGCACGACCGGCAGCCAGGTCATCCCCAACACGATTTCGGGATTCACCTCACGACCCGCCGGGATCTACCTGCCGCCGGCAGCGCTTGTCGCCAACGCGCCGGCCTTGCCGCTGGTCATTTTGCTCATGGGGCAACCGGGCAACCCCGATCCGTCGTTCATCGCGGCGACCCTGGACCGGGATGCAGCCGCCCACGCTGGTCTCGCACCGATCGTCATCGTCGCCGACCAGCTTGGCGACCCGGCCAGCGACCCGCTGTGCCTGGATACACCGAACTACGGCAATGCTGAAACCTTCATCACCCAGGACGTCGTGAATTGGGCGCGGGCAAACCTGAACATCATCAACGACCCGAGGTACTGGACCATCGCAGGATATTCCAACGGCGGACAGTGCGCCATCTCCCTCGCCGCCAAACACCCAGACCTGTTCTCCAACGTCGTCGACATCTCCGGTGAGGAATTCGCCGGCTCCGAGATTCAGGCGGCGACCCTCGCCGACGTCTTCCACGGCGACCAAGCCGCCTACGACGCGATCAAGCCCCTCAACCTGCTTGCCGCGAGAAAATTCACCGACACGGTTGCTGTTTTCACCGTCGGATCCAACGACACCGGATTCATCCCCGGACAGAAGCGGATGGCTGCAGCAGCGACGGCCGCCGGCATGACGGTCACCTACTGGGAATCACCTAACGGCGGGCACGTCCTTCCGGCTCTCACCGACGGCCTCGACGAGGCCTTCGTCGTGCTTTATCCACGGCTCAAACTCGCACCGAAAATCGGTTGGCCACGGGGGGCGACCGGCAGCTCGGGCACATGCACAAGGACCACTGTAGACGCGGCCGGAGAATCAATCCTCGGCACCCGTTCCAGACAGAGAAATCACACGGGACCCACGTTCGCAACCACGGGACCCGGGTTCGCAACGTTGCTGCGGCCGGCTCCTCCAGGCCGTTGGCTACTACCGACTCACGGGATACCCCTATCCGTTCCGAGAGTCGGAGCCGTCGGTGAATGACGAAGGCGGCGCCAGGTCCCGTGTGCTCAACCGCTACCGTGCGGGCACCACAGTCGAGAATGCGGCCGCGCTTCTTGATTTCCGCATTAACCCCGCAGAAACCCCGCATTAACCCCGCAGATTGAAATCCGCCCGTGGTTGAGAGTGTGATCACCTACCCAGTGTTTTATTGGGATTAACGACTGTATGAGGCCCCTGTGACCCCGCTGAGCCTGGTTCACGATAATCGTGGTGTCGCGGGTTCAATTCCCGCTCCCGCTACACGGTATTCACTAAATTCGCCCCGGACTTCTGCGGAAGTCCGGGGCGATTTTCTTTGCCTTCCGCCGATCGCCCCCGCCGACCCGGGGGAATGGCCTGAACGCTGGATTCGGCCAAGCGGATGCCCGCCACTCACGCGGGCGGCGCGCGCCGCAGCCTGCGAAAGCTCGACAAGCCGACACGGGAGCGCATCGTGAAGGCGGCCCAGTTGCTCAGCAATAACCCGCATCCGCCGGCCGCGAAGCAACTCGTGGGGACAACCGGAGCAGCTGCCACCTTCCGGATCCGCACGGGTGACTGGCGGCTGCACTATGCCGTCCGTGACTACGAACTCACTGTGCTGATTGTGAAGGTCGGCCACCGGCGCGAGGTCTACCGAGGCCTCTGAGACAACCACAGTTCGCCTAGAGCTCGACCTGCCGATCGAATTCTGCGCGAGTCGATTGTTCTAGTAGCCTTGCAAACATGTTGTTCGTGGTGGATGCGGCTTTGACGGTGTCGCTGGCCGCGCAGATCGCCGTGCAGGTGCGTTCCGGGGTCGTGAACGGTGCGCTAAGACCCGGCGACCGGCTGCCGCCTGCACGTGATCTGGCAAAGTCTCTGCGAGTGAACATGCACACGGTATTGCGCGCCTACGCGCAACTGCGGGACGACGATGTGATTGAGATGCGTCAGGGGCGCGGGGCGTTCGTGCGCCAGGACGCTGGCGCTGGACTTATTCGGGTGACCGAGTTGGCCTCCGAATTGATGCGCGAGGCGCGCAAGTTGGGGCTGACGCAGCCAGAGATTTTGCGATTGATCCAGAGGGGTGGAACGACATGAGTGACAAGAATTTGAGTGGTGAGATGACCCGGAGAAGCCTGGCCGGGGCATCCCTGTGCGTGCCGGTGCTGGTGGTGATCATCTCGTGGCTGGCGTGGCGGGACGCCCTTCCGGCCGAGCTCGCCTCGCATTGGTCGGGTTCGGGACCGGCTGACGACGCGATGGCCATTGGGGCCTTGCTCGCCCTGAACCTCGCAATGACGGGCGTGCCAGCCGTTGCCGGGTTCGCGGTAAGTTTTTGGCCCGGAATCAGCAGGCGGGCCAGGCGCGGTTCCTACTTCTTTTTAGGAGTGTTTGGCGGGATGGGCGCCGCCGCGTGGTTGCTCTCCGCTGGATTGACTATGCAGGTCGGCGACCCGTATGAGGTTGTACTCGGGCCGTGGGTCATCGTATCCATCGTCGCGGCAGCATATGGGCTCATCCCATTTGCAATCTCGCCCAAGCCGCGTATCGAGGCGACGGACGTCGAGAAGCGATTCGAATTCGCGCCCAGTGAGACGGGCGCCTGGTCCCAAACGATCACGGGAAACATGTTCCTTTGGGTGGCGATTGGACTGATCGTTCTCGGCTCCGTGATCTATGCACCAGCGGTCATCGACGGGCGCGCCTCCGACCAGATCGTCGGCATAGCAGTCATGGCTGCAGCCATTGTGCTGGTTGCCTCGTTCGTTCGTCTGCGCGTGACCGCCGATTGGCGCGGCCTGCGGGTGGTCTCGGCGCTATTTCGGATTCCGCTGAAACGCATCCGCTTAGACGCCATTGACGTTGTCGAGGCCGCCGAACTTCGACCAGCCGAGTGGGGCGGGTGGGGCTACCGAATCATGCCCGGACGATCCGCTGTCATTCTGAGGAAGGGACCAGGGCTGATTGTGACGACCAGGAACGAAAAGCAGTTCGCGATCAGTCTTGACGATCCCGAAACGCCGGCAGCTCTCCTGGCCACTCTTCGAGACGGCCAGCCCGTGGCGCCAGAGGCGTAGCGATTTGGAGATTATCGATGGTTGCGGCCACGGAATCCCGCTGCAACGCCCCGACTGGTTCAACGGCCGCGTTGCCGCCTGGCTCGCCCAGCGATAAGCCAAACCCGGCGCTAGTCCGATTCTGCGTGGGCCGGCGACTTCGACGCCAATGATTGGCGAGCATAATGTCGGCATGACCAAACACTGGACCCCGCTCGCTTTCGTCTACCTGGCGCTCGGCCTAGCCGGGCTCGCCGGCACCTGGACCTACAACGTGGTCGCGATCATTCAGCTGCGCGACTTCGTTGGCGACTGGGTGAACAGCGGGCCGGCGGTGTCGTCACTCACCGTCGACCTGCTCATCGCCGCGGTGGCTGGCAGTATCCTGATCATCGTTGAGGCGCGACGCCTCGGCATGAAGCGGGGCTGGCTCTACGTCGTTCTCTCGGGTCTAACGGCCTTCGCCTTCACCTTTCCGCTGTTCCTCGCGATGCGCGAGCGCACCCTGACGGCGGCGCGTACGCCAGCGGCGCGACCACCCTTGACCTGAACGAGACGACCGCGCGAACCCTGGTCGGGCCAGCCCGCAGTCCGATTTTTGCTTAACGAAACGGCAAGTGATTGACTTACCGGCATGGAATCTGAAAGCGCACCCACGGATTCCCGGCCCGGCCGGCCCGCTGAGCCTGATGATTCTCATTGTGCTGAGCGTCGTCATGCTCGGAGCATTCGTGCTCTCGATCGTGTTCGAGGTCACTGACCAGCGCGCCTGGATTGTCCTGACCACTGCGGTCGTCTTCGTCATGGCCCTCGTCAGCTCAGCACTCTATGACCTCGCGAACGCCCGGGAACTGCTCCGTGGCTGCTGACTCCCGATTCGACGACGCAATCCACGCGCCAACCCGTCTGCGGTTGTGCGCGCTGCTTCGGGCGACCGGCGCCGCGGAATTCACCACTATCGCCGCCACATTGGAACTGACCGAGGCGACGCTCTCGAAGACCATCCGCAACCTGATCGAGCTCGACTACGTCGTGACCGTGAAACAAGCCTCGCCAGCACGAGCGGATGCCCGCCGCACCACCAGCGTGGCCCTCACCCGGCGCGGCCGCGCGGCCATCGACGGCCATCTGGCGGCGCTCCGCGAGCTGTCGGCCGAAGCCCCGACCAGCATGACATTATTATGACTAACCGCCGTGGTATCACCATGGTGATATGGAACTCGGACAGTACGTCAACGACCTGCAGCACCAGCTAGCGGATGCCGCCGACAACGGCAGCGCAGATACGCGCGCTGCGGCCGAGCGACTTGCTGCCGAGCGGGTCGCGGCTCACCGCCGAGGTCTCGGTGGGCGGGGTCCGAACGGTCGGCCGACTCGGGGCCACCCGCCTCAAAGCCTCGATGGGTCCGGTCGATCTCGATACCACCGGAGACTTGTCCCTGCGTGCCGGACACGGCAACGCCACGGTGCGCACAATTGAGGGTGCGGCCGACATCACCGCCGACCACGGCCAGATCCGGGTCGGAACGGTCTCCGGCGACGCCGTACTCTAAGCGCCCCACGGCAGCGCGCAGATCGATGAAGTCGGCGGTGACCTCGACGCGAAACTGTCCTACGGCGACCTGGAAATCACGCGAGCGCAGGCATCCGTTTCGGCAAAGACCGTATACGGGAGCATCCCGCTGCGGGAGGTTTCATGCGGTTTTGTGCAGGTCGAGAGCGGATTCGGCCAGGTCACCATCGGCGTCAAGCCGGGCGTGCCGGCCTGGCTCGACCTGTCGTCGAAAGATGGCCACGTGCGCAATGAGCTCGTCGGCGAGAGCGCTCCGGAGGCATCGGAGCAGGCCGTTACGGTGTGGGCCCGTACCTAATGGGAAAATATCAACATTCGACGTGCGCGACCAGGACGGCGTGCGCGCCGTCATCGGCCGCACCGGCCAGTTTTCGGCGGTCGACAAACTCCTGAACGGCGAGCAATATGCCCCTCGTTCTCACCGTGCTGCCGCTCTTCGGCAGCGGCTTCGTGCCGACCGACTCGATGCCGGTGTGGCTGCAGTGGTTCGCACAGTACCAGCCCTTCACTCCGTTCATCGAGACAACTCGCGGGCTGCTGCTCGGCACCCCACTCGGCTGGAACCCCGTGTTCGCCATCGGGTGGTGCCTTGTGATCGTGGCCGCCAGTTACGGCTGGTCACGGGCGCTCTACGAGCGCAAGTCGGTGCACTAGATCCGTGTTACCAGGGCGGGCGGTTGCGACCGCCCGACCCCTTGTGTGCTGACGGCCGGCGCGCGTATAGGCTGGAGTCTTGACACGGGGTGCCGCACAGACTGTGCGTGCTGAGATCAATACCCGTTGAACCTGTCTAGTTAGTACTAGCGAAGGAATGTCACGGATGATCGATCGAACCCAGCCTGCCCTGCGGCAGATTCCCCGAGTCCTCAGTATCGCGGGTACCGATCCGACCGGCGGTGCCGGCATCCAGGCCGACCTCAAGAGCATCGCGGCCAACGGCGGCTACGGCATGGCTGTGGTGAGTGCGCTGGTGGCGCAGAATACGCGCGGCGTGCGTTCGGTTCACATCCCGCCGATCGATTTTCTGCGCGAGCAATTGAATGCTGTCAGTGACGATGTGACCATCGACGCCGTGAAGATCGGCATGCTTGCGCAGCTCGATGTGATCACGGAGGTGCGCGACTGGCTCTTCCGGTGCCGTCCGCCGCTGGTCGTACTCGACCCGGTGATGGTGGCAACGAGCGGCGACCGCCTGCTCGACCCGGCAGCCGAGCAGGCGCTGCGCGACCTGATTTGCCACGTTGACCTGGTCACGCCCAACGTTCCCGAGCTGGCCGTTCTGCTCGCTGAGCCGCCGGCCGCCAACTGGGTGGAGGCCCTCGCGCAGGGCAAACGATTGTCGGACAGCACGGGTGCTACCGTACTGGTCAAGGGCGGCCATCTCAACGAAACGAGCTGCCCAGATGCCCTGGTCAACACCCACGGGCTGCTTGCCCAGTGCGTGGTCGAGGTCGCCCTGCCGCGCATCCGCACCACAAACACCCACGGCACCGGATGCTCACTCTCCTCGGCGATGGCCACGGTGCAGGCCAGAACCGGTAACTGGGCGAAGTCCCTGGCCGAAGTGAAAGACTGGCTCCACGACGCCCTGGCCCACGCCGACGAGCTCGAGGTCGGGCAGGGAAACGGGCCGATCCACCACTTTCATCGACTTTTCGACCGTGCGAATTCTGCCCTGATTGCGGGCATGAGATGAACGGGGCGACGACGTGGGCGCGACTAGCCGAGCGGCGGGAGGCTGGCGAGAAGCCGCTCGGCGGCATCCGTCGGGTCATCGGCGTCGGTGATCGCGCGCACCACGACCACCCGGGTGGCGCCGGCTTCGACCACCTGGTCGATGGTGCCGAGGTCGATCCCGCCGATCGCAAACCACGGGCGAAGGCTGCCAGCGGATGCGCTCTGCTCGGCCGCATAGCGCAACAGACCGGTTCCGACCGCTGCCCGACCGGGTTTGGTGGGCGTGGCCCAGACCGGGCCGACGCAAAAATAATCCAGACGGTCAGTTACGAGAGCGGCATCCACTTGTCCGGTGGTATGGGTCGACAAGCCGATGCGGGCCGCGTCGCCGAGCAGCGTGCGGGCGGCGGGCAGCGGCAGGTCCGTCTGGCCGACATGAAAAACCGGCGCTCCAGCGAGAACGGCGATATCCGCGCGGTCGTTGACCGCCCAGAGCCGGGCGTGTCGGTCGGCGACCGAACGCAGAATCTCGAGATAGTCGAGCTCCTCGGCGGCATCGATGGTCTTGTCCCGCAGTTGGATGATGTCGACCCCGCCGGCGAACGCGGCCGTCACGAAGTCGGCGAAATCGCCGCGCTCCGTACGGGCATCGGTGCAGAGATACAGCCGGGCGGTGATCGGGTCCATGCGACCAACCCTAAAGGGCTTCGGCCCGGCCTCGGTGCACACGATGAGTGAGCGGCGCGCACAGCGTACGGTCGACGTAGCCGTCATCGGCGGCGGCGTGATCGGGCTCGGCATCGCCTGGGCTGTAGCGCAGTCCGGCCGCACGGTGGCCGTCATCGACCCGGATCCGGCCGGTGGTGCCACTTTTGCTGCGGCCGGAATGCTCGCCGCGGTCAGCGAACTGCACTACCAGGAGGAGGCGTTGCTCGAGCTCATGCTCGCCTCCTCGAACCTGTATCCCGGCTTCATCGACTCGCTCGCGCCCGACAGCTACCTGACCGGTTACCAGCGTACGAGAACCCTGAATGTGGGCGCAGACGCGGCCGACCGGCAGGCGCTCGCCGACCTGCACGGCGTGCAGGTAGTCAACGGACTGGGCGTCGAGGCCATCACCGTTCGCGCAGCGCGGGTGCTCGAACCGTTGCTCAGCCCCCAGATTTCTGGCGCCTTTGTGGTGGAGCAAGACCATCAGGTCGACCCGCGCCGGCTCACCGAGTGCATCCAGTTGGAGCTCGCGCGCCACGGCCAGGACGCCGTCATACGCGTGCAGGCCAGCGGGTTGCTGCACGAGAATTCAGCGGATGCCTCCTCCCGCGTCACCGGCGTCGCCCTTTTCGACGGCTCAACGGTCACAGCCACCGAGGTGGTCGTGGCCAACGGGCTCGGAGCGGCAGCACTGGGCGGGCTGCCCGAACACCTCAACCTGCCGCTTCGCCCGGTCTACGGGGACATCCTTCGGCTGCGGGTGCCCGAGCACCTGCAACCCCTGCTCACCTGCACCGTTCGCGGACTGGTGCACGGTGTGCCGGTATATCTGGTTCCGCGCACCGATGGAACGCTCGTGATCGGAGCCACCCAGCGCGAAGACGGCTCGGGCGTGGTGTCGGCCGGCGGCGTCTATCAGCTGCTGCGAGACGCCCAGGTGCTGCTGCCCGCGGTCAGTGAACTCGAACTGATCGAAACGACCGCCCGCGCCAGGCCCGGAACCCCCGACAACGCGCCGTTCCTCGGTCGCGTCGGGGGCGCTGACGGTGACATTTCCGGCCTCATTGTCGCCACCGGATTCTTCCGCCACGGCGTACTGCTCACCCCGGTCGCCGCCGAGCACTGTCTCCAGCTCATCGAGGGAATCGCCGACGATCGGTGGCGGGCCTTTCGACCGGACCGATTTTCGAGCCGCGCTCCCGCATCCGTTTCACTGAAAGGAGGCCACTCGTGACCGTAACCATCGCCGTGAACGGCCAGCAACGATCTGTTCAACCGGGCAGCACCGTGACCGACCTCGTGGCCGAGATCACCGACCGGGCCATCGCGACCGACGGCCATGCAGTCGACGGAAGCCGCGTCGGGGTGGCCGTGGCCCGCAACGCCGCGGTCGTTTCGCGCAGCCTCTGGTGGTCGACCGCGGTGACAGCGGGCGATGAGATCGAAATCGTGACCGCGGTGCAGGGAGGATGACCGTGCCGACGATCCCGGACAGCCTCGTCATTGACGGCGTTGAGCTGACCTCACGCTTGATCATGGGCACCGGGGGAGCCCCGAGCGTCGATGGTCTCGGGGCTGCACTGCGTTCCTCCGGAACCGAACTGACCACCGTCGCAATGCGGCGCCACAGTGTGGCCGCCACCGGTTCGTTGTTCGAGCTGCTGGTGGAGAATTCCATCCGCGTGCTGCCCAACACGGCCGGCTGTTTCACCGCTCGCGAGGCCGTGCTCACCGCCGAGCTGGCGCGGGAGGCGCTTGCGACCGACTGGATCAAGCTCGAGGTCATCGCCGACGAGCAGACCCTGCTGCCGGATGCGGTCGAGCTGGTCGAGGCCACCGAACAGCTCGTCGCGCGGGGCTTCACGGTGTTCGCCTACACGAATGACGACCCCGTGCTCGCGTTGCGGCTCGAACACCTGGGCGCTGCGGCCGTGATGCCGCTCGGGGCGCCGATCGGCACAGGCCTCGGCATTCTCAACCCGCACAATATCGAGCTGATCGTGGCCCGCGCCGGCGTTCCGGTGGTGCTGGACGCCGGAATCGGCACCGCCTCTGACGCGGCCCTCGCGATGGAGCTGGGCTGCGATGCCGTGCTGCTGGCCACCGCGGTCACGCGCGCACAGAACCCAGTTCTCATGGCTGACGCCTTCCGGCACGCTGTGATCGCTGGCCGTCGTGCCTCCTTGGCCGGCCGCATCCCGCGGCGTGAGCTGGCCCTGGCGTCGTCACCGATGGCCGGGCGGCCCGACCTGTGACGCTCGTTCTCGCGCCACTCGTCGAACCCGGCGCGGCCCTCACGGCGGCCGAGCGTGAGCGGTACTCGCGCCACATTCTGCTGCCCGAGATCGGCCCGCTCAACCAGCGCAGGCTGAAGAATGCGCGCGTACTCGTGATCGGCGCCGGCGGTCTTGGCTCGCCGGTGCTGCTCTACCTCGCGGCCGCCGGGGTCGGCACGCTCGGCATCGTCGACCACGACACGGTGGATCTCAGCAACCTGCAACGCCAGATCATCCACGGCACTTCGGGGCTCGGCCGCTCGAAACTGGCGTCCGCCGCGGCGGCCGTCGCCGAGCTGAATCCGCTCGTCACCGTGCACCAACACGACGTCTGGCTGTCGGCGGCGAACGCCCTCGACCTGTTCGCCCAGTACGACCTGATCATTGACGGCGCCGACACCTTCGCCACCCGCTACCTAGTGAGTGATGCCGCCGCGCTGCTCGACAAACCGTGTGTCTGGGGGTCCATTCTGCGCTTCGACGGGCAGGTCAGCGTGTTCTGGAACACGCACGGCCCGACCTACCGCGACCTGTATCCGGAAGCCCCGCCGGCCGGCTCGGTGCCGAGCTGCAGCGAGGGCGGCGTATTCGGAATGCTGTGCGGAACCATCGGCGCCACGATGGTCGCCGAAGCCGTGAAACTGATCACCGGGGTGGGCCGCACGCTGCTCGGCCGGGTCGTGCTCTTCAACGCCCTCGACGCGACCTGGCGCGAAATCAGCATCGCACGCGACCCGGCCACCGCAGCGGTCACCGAGCTGATCGACTATGACCTGTTCTGCGGAACATCCACCACGGATGCGATTTCGGTGCAGCAGCTGGCCACCCTGCTCGCTGCCCGGGCGCGCAGCGAGCTCGACTTCGACCTCGTCGATGTTCGGGAACCGGAAGAGTACGACACCGTGCACATCGATGGCGCGCTGCTCGTGCCGCAAGGCGGCATCCTCTCGGGGGAGGTCATTCTCGCCCGCGACCGTGACATCATCGTGCACTGCAAGGCCGGGCCGCGTTCTGCTGCTGTCCTGGCTGAGCTACAGCGCCGCGGCTATGAGAATGTGCGCCAGGTCGAGGGTGGCATTCTGGCCTGGGTGAAGCAGATCGAGCCCGCGCTGCCGACCTACTGAGCGAGCCGGGCCTCGCGGCACGTGTTTGAGAACGTGGCACTGGTTTGAACCGGGGCCGTCTTCTCAAATACGTGCCACGAGCGTCAGTCGCCGATCAGTGCGTAGCGATGCGCCCACGGGCGCACCTGTTCGACGGCGGCGCCGACGCGAAAGACCGTGCCGTCATCAAACGGATGCCCGACGATCTGCACCCCGGTGGGGATGCCGCAGTCGGCCAGGCCGCTCGGCACCGCGAGCACCGGGCACCGGTTCGCGATATTGAACGGCACCGTCATGTGGCCCTGCCAGTAGTGTTCAAGGCGCTCGCCGCCGGCCGTGATGCCGTCAAGATAATGACCCTCGGCCGTGAGCGCGGCGACGGCCGAGGTCGGGCAGATCAGGGCGTCGAACCCGGTCATCGCCGCGGCGAGTTCGCCCTGCATGCGGGTTTCAGCGGAGAGACCGTCAAGAAAGCGGGTATCGGCGGCCGCAGCCCGGGCATCCGTCATGAACTGCACCGTGTAGGCGGCGAGAGCTCTATCGGCGCCACGGGTCTCGTCCTCCATCGCTGGGCCCAGAATATGCCCGAAGTGGGTGAATGATACTCGGTGAATTTCGGCCGTGGTCCAGGGCAGTTCGACCTCGTCGACGATCGCGCCGGCGCTCTGCAAGGCCGCAGCCACGGCGCGGGTGTTGGCCTCCACGTCGGGATCGACCAGGTAGTCGCCGAGACGAATGCACAGGGCGATGCGCAGGCCCGCGACCGCGGGCCACATCCCCGGCAGCGGCGCAGCGGCGGCGAGCGAGACATGGTCACCGGGGTGCTGGCCGGCCATCACGTTGGCGAGCAGGGCGGCATCCGCTACCGTGCGGGCCATCGGCCCGTCGCCGCGATAGTGGTCAGCCGACAGCGGCGCGACGCCCGGAATGCGACCGAAGGGTGCTTTGAACCCGACGGTGCCGGTGAAGGCCGCTGGCAGCCGGGTCGATCCGGCGATGTCCGAGGCGGTGGCGAGCGGCGCAAACCCTGCCGCGAGGGCGACGCCGGATCCGCCCGAGGAGCCGCCGGGAGAGAGATCGCGGTTGAACGGATTGCGCGTGACCCCCCAGAGCGGGGAGTGTGTCACCGTGGCGCAGCAGAATTCAGGCGTCGTGGTGCGCGCATGCACGATGCCGCCGGCCGAGCGTATGCGGCTGATCACCGGATGATTCGCGCTCGCAACCACGTCACGCTGGGCGACGAGCCCGTTGCTCAGCACGTGCCCGGCGAGGGAATGCTTCTCCTTCGCCGCGACCGGCAGCCCGAGCAGCGGGGCGAGCTGACGGCCGGACCGGTACTGCCGCTCGGCGTCGCGGGCCGCGATTCGGGCCTCATCGGTCAGCTGTTCGGTGAGCGCGTTGACGCGCGGGTTGACCGCGTCGATACGCTGCAGCACGGCCTCGAGCAGCTCCACCGGTGACAGGTCGCGCGACCGGAACAGGCCGAGCGCCTCGGTTGCGCCCAGATAGGCCAGGTCGGTCATGCTGGTGGTGGTGGCGCTCGACTGGGTGGGAGCGGGTTCGGTGCGGCTGATCACGCCCGGCCCGACTACGCCCGGGCCGTAGAGGCCAGTGCGGGAGCCTCGGCCGGATCGACCAAAGCCCCGTCGACCAGTGCCCCGCTGACCAGAGCCGTGGTCACCTCGGTGAGCAGCGCGAGCCCGGCGACCATGTCGGCATCCGTGGTGAATTCACGTTCGCAGTGCGAGACACCGTCGACGCTCGGAATGAACAGCATGATCGAGGGCACAATGGTGTTCATCGCGACCGAGTCGTGGCCGGCCATGGTCTGGATTCGGCGGGTGGACAGCCCGGCGCGCGCGGCGGCCGCTTCGGCCAGCTGGAGGCCTCCTTCAGGAAAATACCTGATCGGACGAACATCGAAGTCGGTCACGTTGATCTTGATCTCGTGCTCGATCGCGAGCGCCGCGATCTTCTCGAGCAGGGTGGCGCGGGCCGCCTGCACGATCTGTGGGTCGCCGCTCCGCAGGTCGGCGACCAGGCGTACCCGGCGGGCGACCACGATGGGGGAGTTGGGTTCGAGGGTTAGCTGCCCGACGGACGACACGATGGCCTCGTCGGCGAAGTCGCTGGTGACCTCGCGCACCATGAGAATGATCTTCGCGGCGGCGACGAGGGCGTCGTGCCGGTCGGCCATGGCGGTCGCCCCGGTGTGGGACTGCTCTCCGAGCACCTCGATGTCGAGTTTCTGGGTGTACCAGCTGCGGTCGACGACGCCGATCGCGATCTGCTCGCGTTCCAGGATGCGACCCTGCTCGATGTGGATCTCGGCGTAGCTCACCGTGACCGGGCGCGGGTCGGTGCCGAGATAGCCGATTTCGGCCAGGGCGGCGCGGGCGGTCACGCCGGCCAGGTCGGTCACGTCGAGCATCTGCTCCTGGTCGAACAGGCCGACAAAGACGCTGCTGCCCATGACGCTCGGAGCGAAACGGCCGCCCTCTTCGTTGAACCAGTTCACGACGGCGAGGTTGAACGGCGGCACGGTACCGCTCGCCTGCACCAGCTCGTCGACGTTGCGGGCCGCGTGCAATGCGGCGAGCACGCCGTAAGCGCCATCGAAGCGCCCGCCGAGCGGCTGGCTGTCGAGGTGTGAACCGACGAGCACGTAGGGGGCGCCTGGCGTCCACTCGATCAGCCCGAACATGTTGCCGATGCCGTCAACGTGCAGGGTGTAGCCGGCGTCGGTGATCCAATTCGAAAACCAGGCGCGGCTCTGTGCGTCTTCGGCGGTGGCCGCCTGACGGTCGACGCCGTTGCGGGGCGTGGCCCCGATGGTGGCAACGTGGTGAAAGTCGGTCAGAAAGTCAGCAGATGACATATGGACTCCTTCTATTAGGCGAGTAATGCGTGAACGGATGCTGCAAACGCTCAGCCCAGACGCCCCCGCGTCTCGGGCACCTTGGTGAGGGTCACAAGCAGGAGCACGATCGCGGCCGCGCCGGCCATGTAGAAGCCCGGGGCGAACGAAACGCCCGAGCTGGCGACGAGGGCGGTGCCGACGAGCGGCGCGGTGCCGCCGAAGATGGCGTAGCCGAGGTTGTAGCTCACGGCAGCGCTCGTGAAGCGGGTTCTGGTCGTGAAGATCTCGACGAAGAAGGTGTAGCAGCCGCCGCCGTAGATGCACAGGGGGATCACGAACAGCATCTGGCCGAGCAGAGCGAGCGGCAGGCTGCCGCTCGTGACGAGCATGAAGCTCGGGATGGCCAGCACCGCGATCGCGGCCGACCCGGCGATGAGCATCGGCTTACGCCCGACCTTGTCGCCAATGTGCCCGCCGATTGGCAGCAGCACGGCGTACAGGGCGAGGGCGGCCGCGTTGGCCAGCAGGGACTGTTCGCGGCTGAGGTTTCCGGTGGTCTGGACGTATGCCACGAAGTAGGCCGAGAGAAAGTAGAAACCCATCGCGGTCAGGCCCATTACGAAGATGACCTGCACCATGCGCAGCTTGTTCTCTCGGAAGGTCTCCTTGACCGGGCTGAACTCCTTGGTCTTTGTTGCCTGGGCGTCGGTGAACGACTTGCTCTCGCTGGTCTTGCTGCGAATCCAGACGCCGAACAGGGCCAGGGGCAGGGCGATCAGGAACGGCAGGCGCCAACCCCAGGCGGTGAACGAGTCGTCGGACATACTCTGGCTGAGGATGAGGATCATCGTGCCGGCGAACACCGACGGCAGCGCGGTCGCCGCGATGGTGATGTTCAGCCAGAGACCGCGGCGGCCGATCGGGGCGTGTTCGAACACGAAGGAGGGAGCACCGACCGATTCGCCGCCGGCCGAGAAGCCCTGCACGAGGCGCAGGAGCAGCAGGAGCGCGGGGGCCCAGAAGCCGATCTGGTGAAAAGTGGGGAGCAACCCCATGCAGGCGGTCGCGGTGCCGATGGCGAGCAGGGTGATGGCGAGCACCTTGCGCCGCCCGATCTTGTCGCCGAGGGAGCCGAAGAACAAGCCGCCGAGCGGGCGCACGACAAACGCGACACCGAAGGTGGCGAAGGTGGCCAGCAGGGCGAGGATCGGGTCCGTGCTGGGAAAGAACAGCTGGGAGAAGATCACGGCCGTCAATCCGTACAGGGTGAAGTCGTAGAACTCGATGAATTGGCCGATGCTGCCGCCGAGTAGGACGCGTTTCTGCAGGCCGGTCAACTTCTTCGGGGGAGTGGTCTCGGCTGGCGGACTGATCGGGGCGATGGCTGCGGTCGTGGTCATGACACCCACCGTACGATCGCGATGATTCCGGCGCTCGCCGCTGCGTTTCTGGCCGGTGAACTCTTGGCGAGCCGTGTGTCGGTCATATTGCCGCGCATCCGCTGGTCTGTAACCGGGACGACACGTGAATTATCTGCTCGAACACTGATCCTCCTTGATCACTGCAGCCGGGATCCCGGTCAAAGACGAGCGCTGCCGGGAGTGCGCGGCCGATTGTGGTCAAGCTTGCGCGCTGCGAAACACCCGTGTCCAATTGATTCTCATGGCCGAGCGCATCGATTTTGGTGATGGGTCAGGGACGCGCCGCCCCATACAAGCGTCGGCAGATATCTTCGAAGGCCAGCGCTCGGCGGGTCGGTAGCGCGGTGCTCAGCCGCACGAGCATGACCTCGCTCGGCGGAAATTCGTCAACCAGGCGCAGGGGGACGACCCGACCGCCAGAATACGGCACGTCGTTGTAGACCCGCTGGTTGAGCAGGGCATAGCCGTGGCCCTGGGCCACGAACGACCGCACAGTTTCATAGCCGGCGAACCGGTGGCGCACGTTGGGTGCCACCCCGGCCAGGGCGAACAGACTCTCGTAGTACTCCCGGCTGTGCGGCAGGTCGAGCAGTATGAGCGGCTCTCCGGCAAGGTCGCGCAGGGCAACCTCCTGGCCGGGGATATTCGCGGCCCAGTGGCCCGCGGGAACAATAACGTGCGGAGGAACACGTTCGAGCACCTGGCTGGAAAACCCGGCGCCGAGTCCGTGCCCGTACATCAATGCGAGGTCGCATCGCCCCTCGCGGAGCGCCGTCTGCAGCGAGGCGAGGTCGGCCTCCAGAAAGGTCACGTCGACGCCGGGATGGGTGGCCTCGAACGCCTTGAGAATGGCCGGCAGCCGAAACGAAGCCAGCGGCGAGAACACCCCGACGGTCAGCTCGCCGATGAGCGTTTCGGCCGCTCCGTAGGCCGATTCAAACAGGGAATCGGCGTGGTCGAGGAACCCCTTCAGGTCGAGCGCGAACTTGCGCCCGGTCGGGGTGAGCCTGAGCCCCGTCGACGGGTTGCGCAGGAACAGTTGGGCGCCGAGGGTGCGCTCCAGCTGCGCCATCGCCGTGGAGACGGCGGACTGGCTCACCAGTAATCGGGCGGCGGCCTGGGTCATGCTCTGCAGCTCGGCCACGACGGCGAAGTACCGCAACTGGGTGAGGGTGAAGTGTCGCATCGGGCTCCAGACAGGGCGGCAGCCGGGAGCGAAAGCATCCAGCCCCGAGCGTGCGGATTGCTCAATGGTAACGACGAGAGTAATCGGGTGGCTGCTTTTGGTCGTGGTGGGACCACGCGACACGAAGCGGATGCCGCCCGCGGGATCTGCTTGCGGCCCCCGTGAGGGGGTAGTATCTGGGCAATCGGGATTTTCCCGCGCGTGAATGAAAGGTTGGACCATGAATCCGCTGCTCATCATTGTGGCCATTATTGCGGTCGTGCTGCTCATTACTGGCGGCCTGGTGGAGTCGCTTCAGTTTCTACTCTGGGTCGGTATTGTGCTCGCCGTCATTGCCGTCATCATGTTCCTCATGCGATCGATGTCGGGGCGCAAGAGCGTCTAACCCGGCATAACCGCTGACGGCCGGCAGTAGGAGACTGGACTCCTGCTGCCGGCCGTTGCTGTGCCCATACCTGCTGTGCGGGCACCGCTTGGTCGGGGCCGCGCGTGCCGTGAGCTGGGCCTAGCCTAGAGTGCACCGACCGAGCTCATCGTTCGCGCCTTTCGCAGAGATTGGACCCCATGCCTGAACAGAACGCTCCAACCCGCGTCGTTGTCGTCGGCGATGCTCTGATCGACGTGCTGCGTGATTCGGAGGCGAGCCGGGAATTCGCCGGCGGAGCCGCCCTCAACGTCGCGGTCGGACTGGCGGTGCTCGGCCTGCCGACGACCCTGATCGCGATGGTCGGCGACGATGCTGACGGCGCGGTGATTCGCGAATTTCTCGAGAAATACGGCGTGCAGCTGATCGCAACCACCGGCCCGCTCGGGTCGTCGCGGGCAGTGTCCGACCGCACCGACGGCGAGCCGCGCTATTTCTTCAACCCGGCAGCGAAGGCACGCCGCATCGAGTTCGGTGCGGCGGAGCGCGCGGCCCTCGAGAGCGCCGAGCTGGTCGTCGTGAGCTGCTTTCCGTTCGACGACACCGCGCAGACCGAGGCATTCGCGGCCTGCGTGAGTGACCCGGAACGACGCCTCGTCATCGACCCCAATCCGCGGGCCGGCATGCTGCACGACGGCCCCCGATTCGTGCGCAACTTCGAGGCACTCGCCGCGCGCAGCCTGCTCGTGAAGGTCGGCGACGAAGACGCTGACCTTCTCTACGACAGCACGCTCGAGCAGCTGCGAGAGCGACTCGTTGCGAGCGGCGCACACACGGTGCTGGCAACAGCCGGGCGCCTCGGCGCCTCGGTGTCCTTCGCCGATAAAGGCCAGATCAGCGTGCCCATCGCCATGCTCGATGGCCCGGTCATCGACACGATGGGTGCCGGGGATGCGACGCTGGCAGCATCCGTTTGCACGATCGTTCACGACGGCGTACCGCAGGATGCCGCCAGCTGGCAGTCGCTGCTGGCCGACGCCATGCTGACCGCAGCGGCGACCTGTCGGCACGAGGGAGCGCTGCTCCGGCGGCCGTAGGCAGGTCGGTCGGCTCGCTTAGGCCTCGGCGTCCGTTGCACGCGCGTTCGTTTCGGGCGCTGTTGTTTCAGACGCGATGGTCTCGGGAACCGCGTCGGTGAACTTGAGCCGGGTGCGAATTGCATCGCGCGCCTGCTGGGCGGCTCGGCGCACCTCCTTGTCGGGGTCGCGCAGGCGCACCTCGATCGTGGCGATGTTGGCGGTGGATCCCTGGTCGGCGAGGGCGTGCAGGGCCGCCGCGCGCACCCGGGGGTGCTCATCGGTGGTGAGGCGCACGAGCTTGGGGACGACCTGCAGGCCGCGCAGCAGCACGACCTTGGCGCACATTTCGCGCACCCGCCAAGCCTGGTTGTTCAGCCCGACGACGATGTACGGTGCAGCCGACTCTCCCCACACGTGCAGCAGCGCGCGAGCGCCCCACAGCTCGGGCCAGTACAGGGCTGGGGCGCCCTCGAGGATGCCGAGGGCGTGGCGCCCGCCGGCGTAGAGCAGAAAGTCCTTTCCGGCATTCTTGGCGCGCAACAGTGCCACGGAATTGTCGATGACGACGGACTCGCCGTAGTGCGCGACGGCGGCGCGGATGCGTTCCTCGGTCGGAAGGTCGATCGGAAGGTCGGGGTGCGGAGTCAATTTGTTTTGCATAGCCCTCTAACGCTACCTCCCCGGCGCCCTTTCCCACCCGCGAAACGAGGTAACAGTGTGCAATAGACGTGGCCGTGATTTGCGGAAGCTCGCGGTCGCCAGAAGACTGGAGCCGTTACGGTGAATGGGCACCGCGCCTCGACCAGGCCGGGCGCCCACTGCACCTGTCAGCTGAGGTCTAGTTCGAAGCCGGAGGCGCGCTCGTAGATGCCGTAGTTGCCGATGTCGGTGAAACCGAGGCTGCGGTACAGGGCGAGCGCTTCGGGCTGGGCGTAGCCGGTTTCCAGGCGCATCCGCTCGTAGCCGAGGATTCGGGCGAGGGCTTCAAGCTCGCGCAGAATCGTTTTCGCGTGACCCTGGCGGCGGTAGTTCGGGTTGGTCCACATGCGCTTGACCTCGGCGGTCGTGGCGTTGAACTGGCGCAGGCCACCGCCGGCCACGGTCACGTCGCCGTCGACGAGCACGAGAAAGCCGCCGCTGGGCGGATCGAACTCGGCCCCGTCGACGTCGTGCACGGAATCGCCGTCGCCGTAGCGCGTTTCGTATTCGCGGTGCAGGTCAAGCAGAAGAGGGGCGACCTCGGGGTCACCGAGGCGCACGGATACACAATTCACGGTTAATAGTGTGCGCCCTGTTGCCGGGTGCTCGTGACCGCGCTTAGTAGACTCGACGGGTGTCAGTGAACCCAGAGTTGCAGGGGCGGGTCTTTCCGCCGGTCGCACCGTATCTTGTCGGCCGTGAAAAGGTGCGCGAATTTTCCCGCGCCGTGTTCGCGACCAGCCCGATCAACCACGATCCCGAGGCGGCCCGCGCGGCCGGCCACACCGACGTCGTCGCTCCGCCCACGTTCGCCGTGGTCGTGCAGGAGGCCACCCTGGCCCAACTTCTGGCCGAACCCGATGGCGGAATCGACTTCACCCGCGTCGTGCACGGCGACCAGCGCTTCAGCTATACCCGCCCGATTGTCGCCGGTGACGAACTCACGGCGACCCTCGCGGTGACGAGCATCAAGAGCCTCGGCGGCCACTCCATGGTCACCGCCGAGTCCACCATCGTTGATGCGAGCGGCGCACACGTCGTGACCGCGGTCTCCACCCTCGTCGTCAGGGGAGACGAATGACCCCCGCCGCGCCTATCAGATCAGTGACCGATCTCACGGTCGGCGACATCGTCGCCGAGGCGAGTTTCGCCTTGACGCGCGATTCCCTCGTGCACTACGCCGGAGCATCCGGTGATTTCAATCCCATTCACTATCGCGACGATATCGCGCAGTCGGTGGGGCTGTCCGGCGTGCTCGCCCACGGCATGCTCACCATGGGCCTGGCCGTGCAACCCGTCGTCGACTGGGCCGGCGACCCCGCCCGGGTCATCGATTACCAGGTGCGATTCACCCGCCCGGTCTTCGTTGACGCAACGGATGGCGCAACCGTCACCGTGGTCGCCAAGGTCGGCGCGCTCGATCTCGAAGAAGGGCTGGCGCGCATCGACCTCACGGTGACCTTCAACGGCGCGACCGTTCTTGGCAAGGCGCAGGCGCGCGTCAACCTTGGCTGATCATGATTGAATCAGTTGCACTGAGCACGCTCACCACGTTTCGGGTCGGCGGCCCGCCAGCCGCCAGGGTGGCCCCGGTCACCGAGCAGGACCTCATAAACGAGACCCTCGTCGTTTGGGGCATGGACGAAAACTGGCTCCTGCTGGGTGGCGGCTCCAACACCGTCGTCGCCGATGAGGGCTTCGACGGCATCGTGATTAACGTGGTGACCCGCGGCATCGAGGTACTCGCCGCTGCACCTGAGAGCAGCGAAGCGGATGCCGCAAATGCGGCCGTCTCTGAAGCCGGCGCCGACGTCGGCGCCCGGGTACGGCTGCGCGTACAGGCCGGCGAACCCTGGGACGACCTCGTGGCTTACGCCGTCGATCACGGCTGGGCCGGCATCGAGGCGCTCTCGGGCATTCCCGGATCGTGCGGCGCCGCCCCGGTGCAGAACATTGGCGCCTACGGTCAGGAGCTCTCCGACAGCCTGATCGCGATCGACTTTCTCTCTTACGAGACCGGTGAGGTTGATCGGCTCGAACGCGCAGACCTGGCGCTGGGCTACCGCACCTCGGCGCTCAAGCAGGGCCTGCGCGGCGTGGTGCTCGCAATCGAACTGGAGCTGCACGATACCGCAGCCGAGGCATCCGTTTTGGGGAGCACCCTCGGTCAGCCGCTGAAGTATGCCCAACTGGCCGGGGCGCTCGGCGTGCAGCTCGGTGACCGGGTGCCGCTTCAGATGGTGCGAGCGACCGTTCTCGGTCTGCGGGCCGGCAAGGGCATGGTGCTCGACCCGAACGATCCTGACACCTACAGCGCGGGGTCTTTCTTCACCAACCCGATCGTCACCGAGACCTTTGCGCGCTCCCTGCCAATGGATGCGCCGCGCTGGCAGCTCAAGGCGGAGCCGGCCGACCGAGTTATTCCCGTCGAGGAATATATGGGTGTCGGACCCATTCCCGGCGAGGAACCCGTGCGCCTGGTCAAGCTCAGTGCGGCCTGGCTGATCGAGCATTCCGGGGTCGGCCGGGGGTTTCGTCTGCCGGGATCGAAGGCAGCCGTGTCGAGCAAGCACACCCTCGCCTTGACGAACACCGGCGGGGCCACCGCCGAGGAAGTTGCCGAACTGGCCCGGTACGTGCTCGGCCGGGTGCAGGCCGAGTTTGGCGTGAACCTGCAGCCCGAACCGGTGCTCGTGGGGCTGACGCTCTAATCGACAGGCGGCGTGTTGGTCAGTCTGCGCGGCGAGCGGCGGCGGCGATGCCGGCCACGACCAGGCCGAGCCCGACCGCGATCACACCGCCGAGCAGCCAGAGCGTGGGATCCGGCGGTGCCGGAAGCAGCGTGAAGACCACCATGTAGGTGGCGAATGCCAGGAGCAGGATGCCCCAGAGAATCGTGCCGAAGCGGGGGCGCAGCCGGGGTGTGGCTGTGGCAGCGGTCGGCAGGTCGGTGTTTGGGGCGAAGAAGTCGTTCTCCCGCGGGGCACGGCTCGATTCCGGGTAGGGAACGGTTGGATTGTCCGACAGCTTCGCGGTTGCCGATGCGTCGCCGGCCGGGTTCACGGAGAAATCCTCGGTGGGGGCGTTGGCGCCGCTTTGATCGGCGTCGGGGTTTTTGGAGGACAGCGGAGTAGTCATGATGGGGTCCTAGTTGTTGGAGGAATCGAGCGTGACGACGCCGGCGAGGGTCCAGATGCGCACGAGCGGCCCGTCACTGCGGCTGTTCGCATTGAAGGTGCGCGCATCGACGGCGAACACGCCGGTGTGCTCGCCGTTTTCAGCGGCCACAGCGCGGCCGGAATACTCCACGCCGCCGACCAGGGCGTGCGATGCGACGCGCACCGGTGCATCCACCGGCAGTTGGATGTCGGTGGCGCCGGCGAGCAGCCAGACGTCGATGACGGCGTCCTCGTCGAGACCGGGGTTGTCGAAATCGCTCAGGTCGAGGGTGGACTGCCCCACGATCATGGCGTAGCTGGTGTCGGGGTTCGCTATGGCCGAATTGGCGCTGAGCACCCAGACGGTGTTGCCGACGGCGGAGAACTGCGTGCCCTGCGGAAACACGCCGAGCACGACCAGGGTCGCCGCCGCCAGAAAGGCGAAACCGCCCATGGCGCCGTCGGTGCGACCGCGAATGCCGGCGACCACGATGCCGAGTGCCAACACTCCGAGTGCAAAGGCGAGGCCGAGAATCACTGCGTCCGGCGACCAGACGCCGCTCGAATTCACCCAGGCTGCCACGGCGCCGGTGGCCAAAGCCAGACCGAGCACAATGGCGCTGTAGCCGGCACCGGGACGGCGGGCGCGCACCCGGGCGCGGTGGGCTTGCTGGCGGGCGCGGTTCTGTTCCTGCCATGCTCGGTTCTGTTCCGAGCGGATGCTCCTGGCCGAATCGGTCGCGTACGGATTGGTCGGGGCATAGGGGGTGGCCGTGGCCGTGCTCGTGGCCGCGAAAGCCAGGCTCGGGGCGGCTGTGTCGGTGGCGGTCGCCGCTGACGTGCTCGTCGGGGCGGAATCCGGCGCCGGGGCCGGAGCATCCGTTTGGGCGTGCACGACCGCGTCGGGGGCGGAATCCGGTCGCGGGTCGTAGACGCTGCCCGGACCGAACGGGCCCGTTGGTCCAGTGGGGCCGGCCGGGGGAGCGAATGGTCCGAAACCGGGCCTCGAATCGGGAGACCTCTTGCTGCGGCGCACCAGATACACGATCAGCCAGACGATACCGGCCGTGATTGCCAGCCCCCACCCGAACGAGAAGATGCCGGAGAGCCAGTCGGGGAGGGCCCAGAAACCGGCCGGGCCGTTCCACCAGAAACCGCGGAACAGGGGCACGACGGTGAACAGGAGCAGCGCTCCGATGGCGATCATGGCCGGTTGGAACCGCCCGCGAATGGCGTCTTCGGCGTAGATGCGGCCGGCGTCGCGGGGCATCAGCGCCCAGCCGACGGCGTAGGCGAAGACGACGGGGCCGCCGAGGATGGCGATCACAACGGCAATGCCGCGCACAATCAGGGGGTCGAGCCCGGTGCGGGCGGCAATGCCGCCGCAGACTCCGGCGATCCAGCGGTCGCCGTCACGGTGTAGTCCGCTTCCGCGAATCCAGTCGAAGAAGCGGGTGATTTGGTCAGGACGAGGTGTTTGGGCCCTCGGTGTGTCGGTCATGATCCGAGTCTGACAGCGCGCTGAGACCGCTGCCATGGGGGATGACCCTGATTGAACCCTGATTGATTCCTGCCAGGTTCCGCCCTGTCGGTGGGGCGTGCTTGGATAAACACGTGAGAACCGAACGGATGACCCGGCCCCGGCTCCGCCTCGTCGGCGGAGTGTGTGCGGGTTTCGCCGAGCACACCGGGGTCCCCCTCTCCACGGTGCGCCTGGTCACGGTGCTGCTCAACTTCTGCGGAGGCTTCGGCGCCTTGCTCTATGCCTGGCTGTGGGTGACAGTTCCTTCTGGAGCGGCCGCAGTCGACCCGCTGCCCAAGTCGAGCCTCGCCCGGTCGCCGGTCGCTCCCCCCGCTTCCGCTGAGCCGGTTCAGGCCGCTGCGGCACTACCGGGTTCCGACGCCACAAACGGCCGGAGCGGGTTCGCCCGAGCGGATGGCGACTCCGCCCGGGCCGCGCCCGTCACCGAGATTCTGCTCGGCCTGGCCCTGCTGGCTGCCGGTAGCGCCCTCGTGGCGAGCCGCCTTGGCGCCGACATTCCACTCGCCGTGGTGGTGCCCGCCATTGTCGTACTCGCCGGAACCGCGCTCGCCTGGCGCCAGTTCGCCGACATTCGCAGCGGTGCGGCCCAGCAATCCTCAGCCTTGCTCGTGCGCATTCTGGGGGCGCTGGTGTTGGTCGCGGTCGGAATTCTGTTGTTTTTCGTGACCGGCACGAATCCGAACGCGTGGACGGTTATTCTGGCGGCGGCATCCGTTCTGCTCGGCGTTGCGGTGGTGACCGCTCCGTGGCTGCTGCGCCTGTGGAGTGACCTCGCCGACGAGCGCGCCGCGCGCGCCCGCGAAGCGGAACGGGCCGACATCGCCGCGCACCTGCACGATTCGGTCTTGCAGACCCTCGCACTCATTCAGCAGAAGGCCGGGCCGCACAGCGACGCAGCGCGGCTGGCCCGCGCGCAGGAGCGCGAACTGCGCGAGTGGCTGTTCACCGGGAGTCGCGCCGCGGGCGCCGAACCGGCGACCGATCTGGCCGCCGCGCTGCGTCGCATCGCCGGGGAGATCGAAGCAGACTTTGCGGTGCACTTCGAGGTGGTGACGGTCGGGGCGGGTGTCGGCGTGCGCTCGGCCGCCAGCACCGATTCCAGCAGCACGGATGCCCCGGAATCACTCGTCGCCGCCGCTCGCGAGGCCATGCTCAACGCGGCTCGGCATGCCGGCGGCGCGGTGTCGGTCTACCTCGAGACGGGGGCTCACGGCATCGAACTGAGCGTCACCGACCGGGGCCCGGGCTTTCGGCTCGACCAGATCCCCGAAGACCGCCTCGGCGTGCGCGAATCCATTCTCGGGCGCATGCGTCGGGCGGGCGGAACCGCCGCCGTGCGGCCAGGTCCGGGCGGCGCCGGAACCGAGATCCTGCTGACCCTGCCGGCGGCGCCCGCGCCCGCCACCGATGAACACCACACCGAATCGAGCGTGCGATGACCGACCAGAATCCGAGCGACCGGGCGGCCGTCGAACCGAGCGCGGCATCCGCTGGACTGCGGGTTCTCATCGTCGACGACCACTCCATCTTTCGGTCGGGGCTGCGCGCCGAACTCGACGCCGACATCACAGTGCTGGGCGAGGCGGCGACAGTTGACGAGGCGATCGCGCGGGTGATCGACCTGCAGCCGCGGGTCGTGCTGCTCGATGTGCACCTGCCCGGCGGGCACGGTGGGGGCGGCGCCGAGGTCATTCGGGAGGCGGCGCCGCGCGCACCGAACACACTGTTCCTGGCGCTCAGCGTCTCCGACGCCGCCGACGACGTCGTGAGCGTCATTCGGGCCGGCGCCCGCGGCTACATCACCAAGAGCGCCTCCGGGGCTGAAGTCTCCGAGGCGGCACGTCGGGTCTCCGAGGGGGACGCCGTGTTCTCGCCGCGTCTGGCCGGGTTCGTGCTCGACGCCTTCGGCGCCGTCGCCGGCGAGACCGCCGAAACCACGGAGGAACTCGACCGGCTTTCCGCCCGCGAGACCGAGGTGATGCGCCTTATCGCCCGCGGCTACAGCTACAAAGAGGTCGCCAGTACCCTGTTCATCGCGGCCAAGACCGTCGAAACGCACGTCTCGGCCGTGCTGCGTAAACTTCAGCTGTCGAGTCGGCACGAGCTGACCGCCTGGGCGCTCGAGCGCAAGCTGCTCTAGCCCTCGTTACAGCAGGCCCTCACAGCAGGCCGAGTTCCATGGCGCGGGTCACCGCGCGGGTGCGATCCTTCACCGCCAGTTTCTCAAAAACGTGCAGCAGATGGGTTTTAACGGTCGCCTCGCCGATGAACAACGATCGTGCGATCTCAGGGTTGCTCTCGCCCGAACCGACGAGCCTCAGCACGTCTAGTTCGCGCGGCGACAGTCGTGCCGCCGATTGCCCACGAACCCGCTGCACGAGCGTCGCCGCAATAGATGGAGCGAGCACGGTCTGGCCGGCTGCGACCGACCGCACACCGGCGATGATCTCCTCCTGCGGCGCAGCTTTGAGCAAATAGCCGCTCGCGCCGGCTTCGATGGCGCCCAGAATCTGGTCGTCGCTCTCATAGGTCGTCAGAATCAGCACCCGGATACCCGCAGTCGCTGCCACAATCTGCGCGGTCGCCGCCGCGCCGCTCTGACCGGGCATGCGCAGGTCCATGAGCACCAGATCGGGCCGCAGTTCCAAGGCCAGTCGCACCGCCTCGGTGCCGTCAGCGGCCTCCCCGACAACGGAGATATCGTCGGCCTGGGCCAGCAGGCTCACGATACCGCCGCGCACAATGGGATGGTCATCGGCAACCAGCACGCGAATCATGCGTCGGCCTTGATGCGGGAGAGTGGGGCTGCCGGGGCCGCCAGAGCGAGGGGAGCGGGCAACGGCACGGTCACCCGCAGCAGCGTTCCGCCGGTTGGCCGGGTGCCCAGCTCCAATTCACCGTGCACGAGCAGTACCCGGTCGCGCATCCCGGCCAGGCCGAAGCCGGTGTTGGGATCGACGCGCGGAACTCCCAGACCGCGCCCGTCGTCGCTGACCGTGAGCACCACCGCGGCCCCTGCACCTTCGATGAAAACGGATGCCGCCTCCGCCCCCGAATGCTGCCGCACGTTTGCGAGCCCCTCCTGTACACAGCGGAGCAGAACCACCTCGACCTCGCGGTCTATGTCGCCGACCTGCACCGTGGCATCCGTCTGGATGCCTGTTTCCTGGGTGAAGCGATCGGCCAACCGCAGAATCGTGCCGGCCAACCCCAACCCGGGTTCACGCACCGGCGAGAGGGTGGCGACCAGGGCGCGCGTCTCGGTGAGGGCTTCACGGGCGTTGGTTTCGATCAGATCGATGCTGGTCTGCGCGGCCATCACCCGGGCCGGTGTTGTTGTGAGCTCACCGCGGGTGCGTTGGGCGAGCATGACCAGCCCGGTCAGGGTCTGGGCGATGGTGTCGTGAATCTCGCGGGCAAGCCGTTCCCGCTCGGCGGAACTTCCCGCCGCACGGTGCAGGGCGTTGAGCTCGCCCTGCGTGCGGGTGAGCTCGTCGAGCAGACGGCGATGCCGGTCACTGGCGCAGATGATGCGGGTCATCCAGGTTCCGAGGGCGAGAGCGAAGATGAATGAGATCGCTTCGATTCCACCGGCTTCGGCCATGGCTGCCACGGTGCCGCCAAGGCTCACTGTGAGGCCGAGACCGACCGACACAGCGAGGATGCCGCTCACCAAGACCGCACGAAGGTAAGAGCCGGCGAGAACCCAGACCACCGGAAACCCAATGGCTTGCAAGGTTGAGAGGTTCGGCGTGAACGCAGCGCCCACTCCGCAGCCGAGAACCACCGTCGCCAGAAAGGCCAGACTGGACGCCGTCCGGCCGGTGCCAGCAAGACGGATGCCGCGCCGCCCGAACCCCAGATAGGCCAAGCCGAGCGCGGCGAGGGTGGCCAACGCTCCGCCCAGGCTCCCATCGGCGGGATACAGGGTTACCGTAATCGCCATAACGGCGAGGGCCCCGCCGAAAGCCACGTCCCACCAGCGCGCAGTCGTCATGGCTCAAGCATCCCATCCGTTCGGCATGGCCGGGCGCTCACGCGTCGCGGCGAATCCACCGAAATGTCACCCGGCTGAGCACGAGCCCGACCACGAGCCAGACCCCGAGGGCGGTGGCGACCCAGACCAGGTCCCAGGATCCGGTCTGCTCGGCGGCCGCGAAGCTGTCAGGCAGGAACACCGAACGCATACCCTGGGCCATCCATTTGAGCGGAAAGATGCTCGCGAGATTCTGCATCCAGTCGGGCAGCGCGTTGAACTGCAGGTAGACACCCGAGATGAACTGCAGCACGAGCACGACCGGAGCCACCACAGCAGTAGCGCTGCGTCCCGAACGCGGAAGCGCCGAGAGTGCTATGCCGAGGAAGGCGCTCGTGATCACGCCGAACAGGAATACCCAGGCGAACGTGCCCCACTTCTCGGGCTCACTGGGCAGCGAGATGTCGAAGGCGAACCGCGCCACCAGCATCAGCAGCGCGGCCTGCAGGATCGCGGTCACGAAGACCTGCCCGATTTTGCCCACGAAGTAGCTCAATGGGGACAGCGGCGTGCCGCCGAGCCGTTTCAGGGTGCCGTCGCTTCGCTCACCGGCAATGTCGACCGCCAGGTTCTGCACGCCGGAGAGCAGCATGCCCGCGGCGAGCATGCCGGGCAGGTAATACGCGCCCACGCTGACCCCGCCGGTTCCGTCCGGGTTCGCACCGATGTTGCCGGAGGAGCTGAACGCGGCGGTGAAGATGCCGAGCATGATGAACGGAAAGAAGAAGGTGAAGAGCAGTGTGTCGGGGGAGCGAAAGTACAGCCTCGTCTCGTAGCCGATGCGGGCCAGGCCGAGGGCGAGTACGCCCGGAGCCTTCGTCTGCGGGCGGGTAACGATGATCGTGGCGCTCATGCTCGCACATCCTGGTCGATCAGTTGGCTGCCGGAAGGGGTGGCGGCGCGACCGGCAGCCTCGGCCTCGTCTTCCCTTACGAGGGCGAGATAGACGTCTTCGAGGCTGGGCCGGATGATCTCGAGGTCGTCGGGCTCGGCACCGTTCAACCGCGCGGTGAGCTCGGCCACGACCCGTGCCGGACGGTTCGTGCGTTCCTCGAGTAACCGCCCGTTTTCGTCACGCCAGCGCACGAGCGGAATGCGGGCATCCGCTCCGCCAAGGTCGGCGATGGATCCGATATCGATGAGTCGACCGCCGGCAATGATGCCGGCGCGGTCGCCGAGTTGCGCGGCTTCTTCGAGATAGTGCGTCGTCAGCAGGATGGTGGTGCCTTCCGCCTTAAGCCCACGGATGAGGCTCCAGAATTGGTGCCGTGCCTCGGGATCGAAGCCGGTGGTCGGTTCGTCGAGGAACAATAATTCGGGGCGGCCGATGATGCCGAGCGCGACATCCACTCGGCGGCGCTGACCTCCCGATAGTTTGCCGATGCGCGTCTTCGCCTTCTCGCGCAGCCCGGTCGCGTCGATGACTTCGTCCACATCGCGGGGATTCGGGTAGAGCCCGGCGAAGTGGCGAAGCTGTTCCGTGACGGTGACATTGCCGCTTTCCGCACTGGTCTGCAGCACGATGCCGAGGCGAGCCTTCCAGTCGAGGCTGCCGCGGCGGGGGTCGATGCCGAGCACGCTCACCTCACCGCCGGTTCGGTCGCGGTACCCCTCGAGAATCTCGATGGTCGTGCTCTTGCCGGCACCGTTGGGGCCGAGCAGCGCGAAGGTCTCACCGGCGGCAATGGAGAAGCTCACGCCGCGCACCGCCTCGACGTTGCCATACGATTTCTGCAGGTCGCGCACCTGCACGACCGGGGGAGTGGATGTCATGTGACCAGAATCCCACTCCCGCGCCACGGGCACCACCGCCAGTGGACCTATTCCGGCATCCACCGGTCGACGGATCCCTCGGGGGAGCGCCCGGGCGCCAGAATGCCGCGGGCGCTAGGCGAACAGCCGCTGCAGGCGCTGCACACCCTCGAGCAGGGCATCGTCGCCGAGCGCGTAGGACATGCGCAGGAATCCGCTAGGACCAAAGGCCTCGCCGGGAACGGCGGCCACCTCGGCCTGGTCGAGAATGAGGTCGGCCAGTTCGAGTGAGGTCGTCGGGGTGACGCCGCCCCACGAACGACCCAGCAGCCCGGTCACATCGGGGTAGACGTAGAAGGCTCCCTGCGGGATGGGGGTCACGACGCCGGGGATCTTGTTCAACTCGGCGACGATGAGCTTGCGGCGGCGATCGAAGGCCACCCGCATGGCCTCAGCGGCGTCCTGCGGGCCGTTGAGCGCGGCGATTCCGGCGCGCTGCGAGATGTTTGACACGTTCGAGGAAAGGTGCGACTGCAGGTTCGCCGCCGCCTTGATGGCGTCGGCGGGGCCGACCATCCAGCCGAGGCGCCAGCCGGTCATGGCGTAGGTCTTGGCGACACCGTTCACCAGGATCGTGCGGTCGGCCAGCGCTGGAACGGCCTCGACGATGGAGACTGCTCGCACGCCGTCGTAGGTGAGGTTCTGGTAGATCTCGTCGGAGATGACCCAGAGGCCGTTGTCTTCGGCCCACTGGCCGATGGCCCGCGTCTGCTCAGGCGAGTAGACCGCCCCGGTGGGGTTCGAGGGTGAGACGAAGAGCAGCACCTTGCTGCGCGGGGTGCGCGCGGCTTCGAGCTGCTCGACCGTCACGAGGTAGCCCTGGTCGCTGCCGGCGAAGACATCGACCTGCACGCCACCGGCCAGCCGGATCGCCTCGGGGTAGGTGGTCCAGTACGGGGTCGGCACAATGACCTCGTCGCCCGGATCGAGCAGGGTGGCGAACGCCTGGTAGACCGCCTGCTTGCCGCCGTTCGTGACGACGACCTGGCTGGGCGAAACCACGAGTCCACTGTCGCGCAGTGTCTTGGCGGCAATCGCCTCGCGCAGCTCGGGAAGACCCGCTGCCGGGGTATAGCGGTAGTTCTTCGGATCGCGCACGGCGGCCAAGGCCGCTTCCACGATATGTTCTGGTGTCTGGAAGTCGGGTTCCCCGGCGGCGAAGCTGATCACCGGCCGCCCGGCCGCCTGCAGGGCCTTGGCTTTTCCGTCGACCTTGAGGGTCGCCGACTCCGCGATAGAGCCGATCCGAGTAGAAATTCGCTTGAGTTCATGAGCCACAGCTTGAGCTTAGCCAGTGCACCCGCGAGTGAACCAGCGCTGCACTCGTCGGGCCGGCGCGCGGGCCGGTTTAGAGGGTCTTCGGGGCGCAATTGCGGAGATAGCCAGGCTGCTGATCGCCCGGCGCGAGATCTCAAGCGGCGAGATTTCTCGCCAGGCTAGCTAGAGTGAGAAAATGCTCACCCGCCTGATTCATATCTCCCGTCCGGTGCTCTGGGTGAACACAATCGGCACCACCGTCATCGCCATGTGGCTGATGGGAGACCTGTGGCGCTGGGATGTGTTTCCTCTGCTCCTCTGGGTGACGCTGCCCTTCAACCTGCTGATCTACGGTGTGAACGACATCTTCGACCAGGCAACGGATGCCCAGAACACCCGAAAGGGTGGCCTTGAGGGGGCACGCATCCTTGGCTCCGAAGTGCGCCCCATCGTTATCGGGGTACTGCTGACCAACGTGCCCTTCGTGGCCTACTTCCTGCTCACGCTGCCGCCAGCCGCGCTTGCCTGGATCATGGCCTATGCCCTCATCTTCGTCTTCTACTCCGCGCCGCCGTTGCGCTTCAAAGCCCGGCGGTACGTGGATTCGCTCAGTAACGCTGCCTATGCCTTCCCGCTGGTGTTCGTGCCGCTTGCGGTCGGTGAGCGGCCGATCTGGTCGGCGGCGATCGGGCTGATGGCATGGAGTGTCGCCAAACACACCTATGACGCGGTCCAGGATATCGATGAGGATCGCGCGGCGCGTATTCGCACCACCGCGGTCCATCTCGGCGCGCGCGGCGCAACGGTGTGGAGCGCCATCTGGTGGGCCCTGTCCACCGTAGGGTTCGCCCTCATCAGCTGGCCGGTAGCGCTGGTCAACCTGCTCATCGCCGGCTGGCTCGTGATGTCGTTGGGGCGCGACCCGATACCCGCCACGGCCCGCCGGCTCTATCGGTACTCGATCGTGTTCCCTTACGTCGCCGGTTCCGTCGCCGGCGCCCAGGTCGTGGCCGCCATTCTGTTAGGAACATACCCATGAAGCGATCCGGCACGGCAACGACTCCCCTGCGCATCGTCGTGCTCGGCGCCGGCATCGGCGGGCTGACCGCCGCCGCGCTGCTGGCCCGCGCCGGGCATGCGGTGACCGTGCTGGAGGGATCCGACTGGATCGGGGGCAAGAGCAGGCGCCTCGAGATCGACGGGCAGCGGGTGGATACCGGGCCCGCGCTAGTCACTTTCCCGCCGGTCTGGGAAGAATTACTCGCTCGTTACGACGCCCTCGGCGCCCGCCGGTCCGCTCCCGCCGAGGCTGCGGCGGTCGCCGCGCTGACCCTGAAGAGACTGCCCGAAGTCGGTCGGTATTTCTTTGCGGGGGACAGCGTCACCTTGCCGGTTCCGCAGGGGCATCCGTGGCATTCGGCCTGGACCCGATTCGAACGTGAACACGGTGGGCTGGGCCCCGAAGTCACGAGCATGCTTACAACCGACCCAGCCAGCCCAGCTTCGCTGCCGGCCGTGCGCCGGGTCTTCCGTCTCTACGGCAGACGGCTGACCACGCGTGGCTTTCTCGATGGCTTGACCTGGATGCCCGACGGCCTGCGGGAAATCATCGCCATACACACCCTCAACGCGGGTGTCTCGCCCCGACGGACCCTCGCGCTGTATGCGAGCATGCCGGCAATTATGGCCACGGACGGCGTATGGGTGCCCGAGGGAGGTGTGAACGAGGTGCCGATGGCGCTCTACCGGCTCGCCGTGCACGCCGGCGCGAATCTGCACCTGGGTGAGCCCGTCAAATCGGTCAAACAGGGGAGTGTGACCACCACGTCGGCGACCTACCAAGCTGATGTGATCGTGAGCGGTCTCGACAGCGGCGTTCTCGACGAGCTCCTGGGCGCACCGCGCGCACGGCAGCGGCCACTGTCCTGCTCCGGAGTGGCCATCTACGCGTCCCTGGATACGCCGTTGCCCCGTGGAACGGCTACACACTCGGTGGTACTGCCCGACGACCCGGCCGCCCTCCACCGCAGTCTGGACACGGTCGTTGCGCCGGACCAGACCATGGCATTCCTGAACTACTACCGGCCACACGAAATCTATCCCAACGATCGAGCGACGGTGGCCGTTCTCCTCACGGCGCCTGCCGATGGCCGACACTACGATCTCGACACTCCCTGGGTCGCCCACGAGATCGACCGGGTCAGCGCGGCCGTGGGATTGAGCCGGCCCATCACCGAGCTGTTCCGCGATCATGTCGTGCTCGACCCGCACTACTTCGCAGGCTGGGGCTCCGCGGGAGGTGCGCTGTACGGCGCGACCAACCCACTCTGGCAGAGCGGCCCGTTCCACCGGCCGGGCTACACCAGCCTGGCGCGTCCGTGGCTGTGGCGGGTGGGCGCGTCGGTACACCCCGGCGGCGGGATCCCGGCCGTGCTCGGAGGAGCCATGACCGCGATGCAGAAGCTGATCGGGCGACTGGACGGTCGCTGACCAGTCGACGGTCGCAATCCCGTCTGCCGCGATAGTGTGGCAAGCTGGCACTGGAACAGGGAGCGCGCTTTTGCGCGAACTCGTCTCAGCTTTACAGTGGCCGGTCCGTGATCTAGACTGGTTCAGGTAGTTGAATTCTGCCATGCTTTTTTGCGCCTTTTTCCGAGTGTTAACGCCCGGTCGAAAGTGGCTTCTGCATGGCGGGTTTGCTTCCATAGGGTGGTGGCTCAATTGGTAGAGCAGCGGTCTCCAAAACCGCAGGTTGCAGGTTCGAGTCCTGTCCGCCCTGCACATCGGTAGAAGTCTGCCGACCATGAGAGGTGTAACAGGTGGCCCGAAAAGTTGTCGACGAACCTAGTGAGGAAGTCGTCGCGAACGCACGAATTGCCCGCGAGTCCAATCGCGGTCCTTTCGCTCGGCTGTCCCTGTTCATCAAGCAGGTTTTCGCGGAACTGCGCAAGGTCGTCACGCCGACTCGTAAAGAGCTGCTGAGCTACACCGGCGTCGTGCTGGTCTTCGTGATCATCATGATGGGCATCGTCTCGGCCATGGACTGGGTCTTCGGCCTCGCGGTTCTCTATGTGTTCGGCACGCCGGGCTAATCCGCAGCGAAGGCATCCGCTCCGGCGGAACGCCCACACCACCGGCGCGCAACGTGCCCAGACAACTTGCACACGTACAAAAATTAGGGATTGAGATTTAGTGACTGAGACGAAGCACGACGATGTCGACTGGGCCACTGCCGCCGAGCAGTCCTCCGAGGAAGACGAGGCGCAGGAAGGCAACATCCTCGCCGCCGACGAGACTTCCGCAGAGGCGGCCGAGCAGGTCGCCCTGCACGTCATCGACGAGAACGACGACGTGGAGGTCAACCTCGACGCTGCACTCGACGCCCTCGCCGAGTCATCCGATCCCGAAGCCGACGCCATCGTCGACGACGCACTCGACATCGATTCGGCGCAAGAAGCCGACGCGTCCGTCGAAGCCGTCGAAGACGAAGACGAGGCCGTCACCGCCGAAACTGCAGGCGAGACCGAGCCTTCCGATGAAGAGGTCGACCCGTACGAGGCGTTCCGCAAGGAACTGCGCTTTCTGCCAGGCAAGTGGTACGTCATTCACTCCTACGCCGGTTTCGAGCGTCGCGTGAAGTCGAACATTGAGAACCGCAAGCAGTCCATGGCGATGGAAGACTTCATCTACCAGTGCGAAGTTCCGATGGAAGATGTCGTCGAGATCAAAAACGGCCAGCGCAAGATGGTCACCCGCGTGCGCATCCCCGGATACGTGCTCGTTCGTATGGACCTCGACGAGGACAGCTGGTCGGTTGTTCGCCACACCCCGGGAGTCACCGGCTTCGTTGGCAACGCCCACAACCCCACCCCGCTGCGTTTCGAAGAAGCCTTCGGCATGCTCAAGGGACTCGTCGAGATCGTCGAAGCCCCGACCAAGGCTGGCGGTGCTCCCGGAAAGTCGGCGCAGCGCGTCATCGCTGCCGAGGTCGACTACGAGATCGGCGAGACCATCACGATCAAGGAAGGTTCGTTCGCGGGCCTGCCCGGTTCGATCAGCGAGATCAAGCCGGAGAGCGGCAAGCTCATCGTGCTCGTCTCGCTCTTCGAGCGTGAGACTCCGGTTGAGCTCAGCTTCGATCAGGTCACCAAGCTCTAACCAGCACAGCGGATGCCCGACCAGGGCAATCCACGCTGGTTCCCCTAAACCACCGGGGCCCATCCGGGCCACCGGGAGAGCAGCCCCCGGGCTGCTCGCACATCAATACGAAGGACAACACAATGGCACCGAAGAAGAAGGTTACAGGTCTGATCAAACTTCAGATCAAGGCCGGCGCAGCCAACCCCGCACCGCCCATCGGGCCGGCACTGGGTCAGCACGGCGTTAACATCATGGAATTCTGCAAGGCCTACAACGCAGCGACCGAAGCCCAGCGCGGCAACGTCATCCCCGTTGAGATCACCGTCTACGACGACCGTTCGTTCACGTTCATCCTGAAGACCCCGCCCGCAGCGGAGCTCATCAAGAAGGCCGCCGGCGTCGCCAAGGGCAGCGGAACCCCGCACACCGTCAAGGTTGCCAACCTCACCCAGGCCCAGGTCCGCGAGATCGCCGAAGCGAAGATGGTTGACCTCAACGCCAACGACATCGACGCCGCCGCGAAGATCATCGCCGGAACCGCCCGCTCTATGGGCATCACGGTCAGCGCCTAAGCCCACCCCCGCATCGGCGCCACACGGCGCCGGAAGCACCCTCAGCATTTAGTGGAAGAGCCTGCCAGGTTCGCACCACACTCTGAAGTACATACAGGAGATTCAACATGGCAACCAAGTCAAAGGCGTACCGCGCCTCCGCCGCCAAAATCGGCGAAGACAACGTCTTCACCCCGGCCGAGGCCGTAGCCCTCGCCAAGGAAACCGGCTCCGCGAAGTTCAACTCCACGGTTGAGGTCGCCCTCCGCCTCGGAGTCGACCCCCGCAAGGCCGACCAGATGGTTCGTGGAACCGTCATCCTCCCGCACGGCACCGGCCGCACCGCCCGCGTCATCGTCTTCGCAACCGGCCCCGCCGCCGAAGCCGCTATCGCAGCCGGCGCCGACGAGGTCGGTGGCGACGAGCTCATCGAGAAGGTAGCCGCTGGTTACACCTCGTTCGACTCAGCCGTCTCGACCCCCGAGCTCATGGGTAAGGTCGGTCGTCTCGGAAAGGTGCTCGGCCCGCGTGGCCTCATGCCCAACCCGAAGACCGGAACCGTGACGCCCGACGTCGCCAAGGCCGTGTCCGACATCAAGGGCGGAAAGATCGAATTCCGCGTCGACAAGCACTCCAACGTGCACTTCGTCGTCGGCAAGGCCTCCTTCTCGGCCGACCAGCTGAACGAGAACATCTCCGCTGCGCTTGAGGAGATCAACCGCCTCAAGCCGAGCTCGTCCAAGGGCCGCTACATCACGAAGGGTGTCGTCTCGACCACCTTCGGTCCTGGCATCCAGCTCGACGTCAACAGCATCTAAGCAACAGCTTCACCAAGCAGGGCCCGTCCTCGGACGGGCCCTGCTTGCATTAAGCGGATGCCCGCGCCTGCGCCGAGTCCCTGTGGATGGGTGCATCGGGCGCACGCATCCGCTGGGTGATCACCAGCTCGTGCGGGGTCTAGTGGTCGGGGTGCGCCCGCAGGAGCGTTGCGACTTCAATGGCGTCTCCCTCTGGTGCCAGCGATTTGCGGTCGGGCCGAGCCACAGCCAGGTAGATGAGGCCGCTTCCCATGACGACAAACAGACCGATGAGCACGATGTAGTCGCTGAAGAACTCACCGCTCGAGCCCGGCACCGCGAGCAGTACCATGGCAAAGATGCCGTAGGCGAGGGCGAGCACGTTGACCACGAAACCGGCCCGGCCCAGGCTGAACGGACCGGCCGGCTTCCAGCCCTTGATGCGCTGGCGCAACGCAGCGAGCACCACGGATTGGAATGCCACGTAGATGCCGATGACGGCGAACGAGGTGATCTGGGTCAGGACCTGATCGCTGCCAACGTAGATGATCAGGCACAGCACCACCGGAATCGAGCACGCCACAATCAACGCATTGGTCGGCACCGCGGTGCGCGGCGACACTGTGGCCAGCCATTTGTGCCCCGGAACCATTCCGTCGCGAGCGAACGAGAACAGCAGTCGGCTTGCCGCGGCCTGCAAGCTCAGCACGCACGACAGAAAAGCGGTGAGGGCGACGACGAGAAAGATCTTGGCGCCGATCGGGCCGAGCGCGGCATCCAGAATCGCCGGAATCGGGTCTTGATCGACACCGTCGACAACGTCCTGCAAATTTGGTGCGGCCATCACATACCCGCCGAAGGAGAGCAGGGCCGATATCCCGCCGACGAAGATCGTCAGAATCATGGCGCGGGGGATGCCGCGGGCCGGGTTCTCGACTTCTTCGGCGACATCGCCGCACGCCTCAAAACCGTAGAAGAGGAATAGTCCGGTCAGTGCCGCGCCGAGAAATGCCGTGGCGTAACTGCCGTTGCCCTGCACGCCCATGGAGTCGAAGAACACGCTGAATTCCTGATGGCGCTGAAAGATGAGCAGATACAGTCCCACGGCGACGACGCCGATGAGTTCAGCAGCAAGCCCGATCCGGGCCACGCGGGCCAGTGTCTTCGTGCCGGAAAAGTTCAGGCCGAATGCCACGACCAGGAAAGCGATCGAGAGGCCGAGGGTGACTTCCTTGGTCGCCGGGGCATTGATCAGGCTGGCCAGAAACCCGGTGCCGAATTCGGCGACGGCCGTGATGGTCACGAGCATCGCCCAGATGTAGACCCAGGCCGCCATCCAGGCGTAGCGCTTGCCCCAGAGGCGTCGCGTCCAGGGGTAGATACCGCCCGCGATCGGATACTGCGAGACGACCTCGCCGAACACCAGCGCCACGAGCAACTGCCCGGTGCCCACGATGAAGAGCCAGAACAGCGAAGGCGGGCCACCCGTGCTCATGGCCAGCGCGAACAGCGAGTAGACACCCACGAGCGGTGACAGGTAGGTGAATCCGAGCGCAAAATTCGCCCACAACGACATGGACCGGTGGAACGAATCGTCGTACCCGAGCACCTTCAGGTGGTCGCCGTCGCCGATGCCCTTCTTGGAGGAAGCCTCTACGGACATGATGCCCTTTCAATCCAGCCGAAACGCCTCCCACCCGGCGGTACACGTCAATGTGTGAGCCTTAACATAACGGATGCCTGCCCCCAAAGCTATAGAACCGGATGATTGATTTTCCGAATGACCAGTTTGTGCGTCGCAGTGGCAGCGGGTCACTTGCTCCTCAGCTCAAACCTTGAACGCGTCACCCCGCAAGCAACCCGCCGCCACCGCTTGTGTCGGGAGCTTTCATGTCAGCCGATGCGGATCATCTTCTTGTTGACGAACTCGTCAGCGCCGAAACGGCCCAGTTCGCGCCCCGAGCCGCTTCTCTTGACGCCACCGAAGGGCAGCTCGGCACCGTCGGCACCGACCAAATTGATGAACACCATGCCAGCCTCAATGCCGTCGGCCACGCGCAGTGCCTGCTCCGGGTTGGTGGTGAAGACGTAGGAACCCAGGCCGAACGGGGTGTTGTTGGCCAGTGCGACTGCGGCGGCCTCGTCGGGAACGCTGAAGATCTGTGCAACCGGGCCGAAGAACTCTTCGTGGAAGGCATCGGAGCCGGGCGATACGTCGGTGAGCACGGTTCCGGCGTAGAAGTTGCCCTCAGAGGTTCCGCCCGTGACGAGGGTGGCACCCTGAGCCACAGCGCGCGCAACCTGCTCGGTGAGAGTTTCGGTGGCCTTTTTCGAGGAAAGTGGCCCGAGTCCGGTGCCGTCCTTGGTCGGGTCGCCCAGCTCGACGGCATTGATTGCGGCCGTGAACTTATCCAAGAAAGGCTGGTACAGCTCCTCGATGACGATGAAGCGCTTGGCCGCGTTGCAGGCCTGGCCGTTGTTGTCGAGGCGAGCAGCCACGGCGGCGCCGACGGTCTCATCGAGGTCGTCGGTGGATAGCAGGATGAACGGGTCTGAGCCGCCGAGCTCGAGCACGACCTTCTTCAAGTTGCGTCCGGCGATCTCCGCAATCGCCGCTCCGGCGCGCTCCGAGCCGGTGAGCGAGACACCCTGCACGCGCTTGTCGGCGATGACCGTGGATATCTGATCATGGGAAGCGTAGAGGTTCGTGTAGGCCCCCACCGGAAAACCGGCGTCGAGCATGATCTGCGCGATCGCGGCGGCCGATTCGGGGCACTGCTCGGCGTGCTTGAGCAGGATGGTGTTGCCGATGATTAGGTTTGGTCCGGCGAAACGGGCAACCTGGTAGTACGGGAAGTTCCACGGCATGATGCCGAGAAGCACACCAAGCGAGCTGCGGCGGATAAGCGCCGAGCCCTCGCCGGCGAGCAGGCTGATGGTTTCGTCCTTCAGAAGCTCCACCGCGTTGTCGGCGTAGTAGGCGTAGATGTCGGCGCTGAAGTCGACCTCGCCGAGGGCCTGCTCCACGGGCTTACCCATTTCGCGCACGATGATGTCGGCAAGCTCCTGGCGGCGTTCGACGTGCAGTTCGGCCACGCGGCGCACGAGGGCCGCGCGCTCTTCGACGCTGATGGAGCGCGACCAGGTGTGGGCGTCGTCTGCCGCGGTGATGGCGGCGGTGAGGTCGGCATCCGAGATTGTGTCGTAGGTCTTGACTGTCTCCCCGGTGGCCGGGTTGATGACTGCGTAGCTGGTCATAGGCTTTATCCTTCACTGGTCGGGCACCTCAAAAACCGGCGCCGATGCAAACTCTGGTTTGTCAAAGATATAGCAACGGATGATTAAAAACGAGGCAGCCGGTCCGGACCAACGAGAACTCGAAACGGCAGGCCGGAGCAGGCCACAGAGTCACCGGAATGCGAGGCGAGCTGACCGACCTGTACGGTCGGGTCCGTGGAGATCACCACCCGGTCAACAGCGTTGACGAGGGCGAGTGGCCGGTCGGCCGCGAGAAACAGCGGAAGCACAATGCTCTCGAGACGGCGCACGGAGATGTCCGCTCCGACCACGCCGAGCATCGGGGTGCCTTCGCCGATGCGCACCGGCATGGTCAGGGTGAAAATGTACTCGCAGGTGCAGAGGCGGTCGACGTAGGGCCCGGTGACGTGCGTCTGGTTGGTGGACTGCGGCACCTGGTACCACTCCAGCGTGCGAAAATCGCGCACGTAGTCGGTGTATGCGCGGGTGGCGAGGTCGAGACGGGTGGCCGCGCTGCTGCTGCCGAGCAGCGGGTTGCCGGCCTGCGGGCCCAGCCACCAGGCAAAGTGGATGTCCCGGCCGTGCACGTAGCCGGGCGCGGCAATGAATCCCGCGCCGACGAAGAGCGGGCTGGCACCGGTGAGGGCCGGAATCACGAGCCCCTCCACGTGGGCATCGAGGTCTGTCGGCCGCACCGAGGTTTCGCCGTCAGCGAGTTCGTTTCGCCACCCATCTAGCTCGGCGAAGGCGTCCGCGAAGGAGGCAGTCACCGCGGCGGCGCAATCGGAGATCGTCACTTCCGGCAGCTGAGAAATCTCAGGCATCCCAGGCTCCGCCTCGTTCGACTCTGGCTTTCGCGTTCAACAGCCATTCGGCCAGGCTCCGCACCTGCTCGGTCGCGAACTGCCGGGCGGCGGCTGCGTCGTTGGCGCGCACGGCGCCGGCAATGGCCTGGTTGCTCGCAAGCAGCGACCGGCGGGCGCGGGCATCCGTCATGCCTAGAAGCAGCAGAGGCCCGAATTCGGCCTGCAGCCGGATCAGCTCCCGCACCAGTCGGGCGGACTGGCTGAGCACGGCCAACTCCAGGTAGAACCCGCCGGCGTTGGTGCGGGCCCCGGCGACCGTTGCGAAGTCAGCGCCGCGCAGCCACAGATCGAGGCGGTCGGAGTCGGGTTCTGAGGCGCGCAGCGCAGCCCGTTGGGCGCCCCCCTCGACAATCGTCGCGAAATGGACGGCCATGTCAGAGAGGTCGACCTGCGCCAGACCGTGGAGCCGGGCCTGCACGAGCGTGCTGTGCGGGGCATCCGCTTTCATCACGAAACTGCCGCCGCCGCGACCGCGCCGAGTCTCGACCAGGCCGGCATCGCGCAGCACCGCAAGGCCCTCACGCACCGTGATTAGGGCCACGCCGAAGCGGCGCGCCAGATCCGATTCGCTCGGCAGGCGTTCATCGGGGGCAAGAACGCCCAGAATGATGGCGTCGGTGAGGCGAATGGTTACCTGCTCCGTGCGGCCGGCATCGACGAGCTGAGCGAAAATCGCTTCGCGTGCGCCCGGCCGGTTGTGTGCCTCCATGCGCCTAATCTACAAGCCCCGGCTCCCCAGCGGCTCATTCTCGGCCGCGTAGAGCAGCTCGCGGGTGTACGGATGCTTAGGGGAACCCAACAGGTCGGCGACCGACGCGTATTCGACGATCGCACCGGTGCGAACCACGGCAACACGATTGCAGATCAGTGCCGCGACGCGTACCGAGCGCGTCACGAAGATCATGGTCAGTTTGCGTTCGCGCTGCAATCTGCTCAGCAGCTCAAGAATGTCGGAACTGTCCGACGCGTTCAGGGTGTCGGTCGGGTCGTCGGCCACGAGCAGATTCGGGCTACCGGCCAACGCATTGGCGATATGCACGCGCTGCGCCAAGGTCGCCGACACGTCGCGCGGGTACGCGGTGAAGGTGTGTTCCGGATTCTCCACGCCGGCCTGGCCCAGCAGATCCAGTGACCGTTCGTAGGCGGCCGGTTTCGACAGGCCGCCGCCGGAACGCAGCGGTGTGGCCAGCTGGGTTCCCACGGTCAGGTTCGGGTCGAGGCCGTCGAGTGGGCTCCGCGGCAGGTAGGCCACCTGGGCGTCGTGCAGCCGGGAGAACGATCGTGGCGGCAGCCCGACCAGTTCGACGCCGTTGAACAGAATCGACCCGGATCGGATGGTCGCCGGCGCCGGAAGTACGCCAGCTATGCACTGGGCGACCTCGAGAGCACCGGAAGACGCATCGCCGACCAGCCCGACGACCTCGCCGCAGGTGATGGAGAGCGAGATGCCCTGCACCACACGCGGTGCGTCGGAGTGCGCCGCCGCTGCGACCTGAAGCCCGCGCACATCGAGCAGTGCCGCGGAGCGAAACCAGTGTGACGGCATGGGCGCGGTCGTTTCAGCCGGTGACGGAGTAGCGACCTGATCGTGCAGCTCGTTCATGGGCGGTGCCGCCGAGGGAAGTCCCGCCCGCACGGCACGATTGAGACGACGTATCACACTACGAGCGTCACACATCGTCGGCTCGCATTTCAGTAGGTCGAGACGAGCGGCGACGCGTGGGACAAGCCCAACCGACAATCTCTGGTGCGTGGTACCGCAAAAAGCCACTTGCTCCAGCATTTTCACGTCATCACAATGTTAGCTAAAAGTATTGCCTACAACGTATCGGTTTGTTTGTTTCAGAGCGGATGCGCATCCATCCCTCTCCCGCGCGCGCCCCTCAGCGCTAGCGCGGCGAGTGGGCTTCGAGAAACTCGTACACCTCGGTCTGGTCGACGCCGGGAAAGGTTCCGGTGGGCAGCGCCGCGAGCAGGCTCGTCGGGGTTCGTGCGGCAGGCCAGGACTGCCCGGCCCAGCGCCCGGCGAGGTTGTCGGGAGCCCGGCGGCAGCAGGACTCGTCGGGGCACTTGGAGACGGCGCGGTTTGCCGTCTCGCGGCCGCGGAACCACTTCACGTGTGCGAACGGCACCCCAACGCTCACCGAGTACTCGCCTTCCTTGGCCTTTTCAATGCGGGAGGTGCACCAGAAGCTGCCGGCCGGCATATCCGTGTACTGGTACCAGGCGCTGAAGCGGTCTTCGACGTCGAACACGGTGCGGGCAGTCCAGCTGCGGCAGACCGTGGTGCCCTCGACCGCACCGAGAGCGTCGCTCGGAAAGCGAACATTGTCGTTTTCGTAGGCTTTGATAATCGTGCCGGACTCGTGCACCTTCATGAAGTGCACCGGAATGTCCAGGCGGGCGGTAGCGAGGTTGGTGAATCGGTGCGCGGCCGTCTCATAGGAGACCGCGAAGGCGTCCCGCAGATCTTCCATCGAGATGCGCCGCAGGGTCTTCGCCTCGGTCAGCATGCGCACTGCATCTCGCTCCGGCAGCAGGATCGCCGCGGTGAGATAGTTGGTTTCCACCCGCTGGCGCAGAAATTCGGCATAATTTTTCGGCTCTTCGTGCGCGCACAGATGGCTCGCGAAGGCCTGCACGATCGGCGAGCGGGAATCCCGCGAGGCCGAACGCTCGGTCGGCAGATAGATACGCCCGTTGCGCTTGTCCGTGACCGACCGGGTGGAGTGCGGCAGGTCATTCACATAGTGCAGCGAAAACCCCAGGTGGGTGGCCATGTCGGCGACGAGCTGCTGCGACACCGGGCCACCGGAGTGACCGACCGCGGTGAGCAACTCGAGGGCCTGCGCCTCCAGCTCGGGAAAATAGTTGTCCTGCTGCCGCATGATCTGGCGCAGCGCGGAGTTGGCCCGACGGGCCTCCTCCGGAGTCGCTGCGCGCTCCCGGTTGAGCCGGTCGATTTCATTGTGCAGGCTGAGGATGGTCTGCAGGGTGTCGTCGCTCTGGCCTTTGCTCACCCGGATGCGGGGGAGTCCGAGGGCCTGGAACACCGGCCCGCGCTGGGCACGTTCCACCGAGATTTCCAGGGCGGCACGCTCCGAGGGGGCATCCGTTCGCATCAGCTCTTCGACGGTAGTGCCGAGCGCCAGGGCGATCGCGCGCAGCATGGAGAGGCGTGGCTCGCGTTTGCCGTTCTCCATCATCGACACCTGGGAGGGGGCGCGGTCGATCGCGGCGGCGAGGGCGTCGAGCGTCATGCGGCGGTTGGTGCGCAGTTCCCGGATACGGCGGCCGAGGGTGAGCGCGTCAAGCTCCGGCTCATCGAGGCTGAGCGAAGACAGTGCGGCGAGGGCTTCTGCGGGGACCATGGCCTTAGTGTCGCAGATCACAAAAGTTTCCACAATCAGAAAAACAGGGTTTCTTCTGTGCATGGATTGTGGTTTGGCCGTGCCTAGACCCGGCAGAGTGGAGGCACAGGCAAGCACCGACTTTCGAATTGCGACCGCTCACCCCTCGCGCTCACCGATTCGACCGAAGCAGAACCGCTCCACCATCCTCCGCCTGAGATCGGGCGAACCGCGCAGCTGCGGCTCGCCCCCTGTCGGTATCACCTACTTTCGCAAGGAGCCAGACCATGAACACCTCCAAACCGACCCTCGATCAGACGGTCAACTCCGAGACGGTGAAAACGACCACCGGCAGCTTCGCCACCATTCGCCCGCACCTCGAGGTCACCGGCCCGCTCGGCGATCGGTATGACGAGATCCTCACTCCAGAGGCCCTCGAATTTCTCGCCGAACTGCACGAGCGTTTCGCCGGCACCCGGCACGACCTGCTGGCGGCCCGGCTGCAGACCCGAGTGGATGCCGCCAACGGTCGCGACCCCAAGTTTCTCAGCGTTACCGAGAGCATCCGTCTCGATCCCACCTGGAGCGTTGCGGGAGCCGGACCCGGCCTCGAAGACCGCCGTGTGGAGATCACGGGACCGACCGACCGCAAGATGGCCATCAACGCGCTCAACTCCAGCGCCAAGGTCTGGCTTGCCGACCAGGAAGACGCCACGAGCCCGACCTGGACCAACGTGATCGAGGGCCAGCTGACCCTGTTCGACCAGGTGCGCGGCCAGCTCAGCTTCACGAGCCCCGAGGGCAAGAAGTACGAGATCACGAACGAGTCGACGCCGACCATCGTGATGCGTCCGCGCGGCTGGCACCTCGTTGAAAAGCACATCACCTTCATCGACCGTGCCAACCGCCGCATGAAGTCCTCTGGCAGCCTCATCGACTTCGGTTTGTACTTCTTTCACAACGCGAAGAAGCTCATTGAGAACGGTACCGGCCCGTATTTCTATCTGGCCAAGCTCGAAAGCCACAAGGAAGCGCGCTTGTGGAACGACATCTTCACCTACGCCGAAGAGCGCCTGGGTATCGACTACGGCACCATTCGCGCCACGGTACTGATCGAGACCATCCAGGCCGGCTTCGAGATGGAAGAAATCCTCTACGAACTGCGCGACCACTGCGCCGGCCTCAACGCCGGACGCTGGGACTACATCTTCAGCATCATCAAGACGTTCCGTGCCCGCGGCAGCCGCTTCGTCTTTCCCGACCGCAAGCAGATCACCATGACGGTGCCGTTCATGCGCGCATACACCGAACTGCTCGTCGCCACCTGCCACCGTCGTGGAGCCTTCGCCATCGGCGGCATGAGCGCCTTCATTCCGAACCGTCGCGACCCGGCCGTCACCGAGCAGGCTCTCTCCCAGGTCGCCGCGGACAAGAAGCGTGAAGCCACCGACGGGTTCGACGGTTCCTGGGTTGCGCACCCCGACCTGATCCCGACCGCTCAGGCCGAATTCGACAAGGTGCTCGGGGACCGCCCGAACCAGCTCGAGCGCACCCGCCCCGAGGTGAACGTGACGGCCGCCCAGCTTCTCGACGTTGCTTCGGTCGGCGGCCAGATCACCGAGGCCGGCGTGCGCGGCAACGTGCTCATAGCGCTCCGCTACATCGAGTCCTGGCTGCGCGGCGTGGGAGCAGCGGCGATCGACAACCTGATGGAAGACGCCGCGACCGCGGAAATCTCCCGCTCGCAGCTCTGGCAGTGGATTCACGAGAACTCGGTCACCGCCGAGGGCCGCCGGATCGACTCCGACTGGGTTGAAGAGGTGCTGGACGAGGTCGTGGACGGCCTCGAGCGCACCCCCACCGACCGCTTCGATGACGCCCTCACCGTGCTGCGCACCTCGGCACTCGAGCCGGAGTTCCCCACCTTCCTTACGGTTGGTGCCTACGCTCGATTCTTCTAACTAGTTTTCGCAGCTAGCGCTGCGAGTCCGCGAAAGCGGGCAAATGGTTGTCTGGCCCCGGCATCATCACAGGGGCGGCAACTGTTTGCCCGTTTCTTCGTTATTCGTGTTCTGCCGCCGTTCCATCCCCCATATTGGGGGCACAGCAGTGCCCGATGGGGGGCATACGTGAGCGGATGTCATCTCTACTGTTTTGAATATAGATAATGAAAGAATTTCATTATCTCACTTCGGAACTGACAATTTGAGATGAGACTGACGTGAAACTTATGTTAAACCGCAAGAAAATGATCATCGGGGCAGGAGGCGTTGCGGTCGCATTGACGATGGCCCTCGCTGCCTTGGGGCCGACCGGCGCGTACTTCAGCGACACGGCACAGGGCGCAGTGAGCGGAACGATCGGCTCGATCAAGATCGCTGGCGCTGACGGAACCGGCACCGATTCTCTCAACCTGGCCTTCTCGAACCTGCTGCCGGGAACGACCCAGACCGTCTCGTCCCGCTACGTCAACACGGGTCTGAACGCTCAGGACGTCTGGGTTGTGTTCAACAATAAGGACGCCCTGCACGCTTTGAACGACCTCGGCACCTACGGCGAGTTCCATGTGGCTGCCAACGGCACGGCTCTTTTCGACTCCGCGAATCTCAGCGATGATCAGGACGACACTGCGCACCTGAGCTGCGGGACCCTCGCGCCGACCGGATGCTGGCCCGTTCCGAAGATGATCAAGCTGGCATCGAACCTGGCACCGACAGCTGTCGGGTCGGTTTCGTTCAGCTTCGGTTATGCGGCAAAGATGTCCGGCCAGTCGGAGCTTGGCGGCGGAGTCTGGAACTCCTACCCGGTGAAGACTGTTCAGGCCCCGAACCCGGTCATCGTTGGTAACGGTCTCCCCTACCAAATTGTGGCCACACAGGTCGGCCAGACGCCGGGCCTGTAGAGCTCGATGAGATGGCTCGGACGTCGCTGCTGGTGAGCGACGTCCGAGCCATTCCCCAATTTTTTCCGAGCTGAGAGGCGCACCGTGAAGAGATTCAAAGGCATGGTCATTCTGCTACTCATTCTGGCGTCCGTGCTCACCCCGATCGCCATCATGGCGACGGGTGTCCTGCCCTACGGGGCTTACGTCGTGCGTACCGGGTCGATGTTCCCCGCTATCCCGCCGGCGAGCGTCGTGATCGTTGAGACTGACCAATACGAGGTCGGGCAAGTCATCACTTTTCGGCGTGCCGGCGATCGCACCACCCACCGCCTCATGGCCGTCAATGACGATGCAACGCTAACGACCAAGGGTGACGCGAACGACACGAGCGATCCGTTCACGGTGCCACGCGCGGATGTTATTGGCGGCGTGACCGCCTTCGTGCCCAACCTTGGCTATCTCGTTGTGTACTTGCAAAACCCGCTCGCCGTAGGCTCCCTCATCATGTGCGTACTGAGCATCTGGTACGCCGGGTCGTCCGAAGCCGGGCCCGGTGCGAAGTCGACGAAAGAGTCAGCGGGAAAGACCCGAATCTCCGTTCGCGCTGCCTAGCCTGCCGGTTGGGCCTTGACCCTTTCGTAGGCGGCCAGGGCGGCGCGACGCGTCTCGCCGAGGTCGACGAGCGGCGCCGGATAGGCATCCGTGCCGTATTCGGGAACGTTTTGCCGAATGTATTGCTGGTGCGGGTCGAACTTGGCTGCCTGCAGGTCGGGATTGAAAATACGAAAATACGGTGCGGCATCCGCTCCGGAACCGGCCACCCATTGCCAGCCGAACGGGTTGCTCGCCGCGTCGGCGTCCACCAGGGTGTCCCAGAACCAGCGTTCGCCCTCGCGCCAATCTACCAACATATTCTTGATCAGGAATGATGCCGTCACCATGCGTACCCGATTGTGCATGCTTCCGGTGCGCCACAGTTCACGCATGCCGGCGTCGACCAGGGCAAAGCCAGTGCGGCCCTGCTGCCAGGCCGCCAGGGCATCCCGATCGAGTGGCGGCCACGGAAAAGCGTCGAAGGCGGGGCGCAGGTTCGCGGTCGCGATATCTGGCGCATGATAGAGCACGTGGTACGCGAACTCCCGCCAGCCGACCTCGGTCAGAAAACGGGTCGCGCTGGCCGACTCGCTACCACTGAGCCCGCGCTGGGCATTGTTTGTCGCCGCCCACACCTGGTGGGGGCTGATCTCGCCCCAGCGCAGGTGCGGAGACAGGCGCGACGTCGCGTTCTGGGCCGGTTCGTCGCGTTCGGTGGCGTAGAGGGCGAGTGACTCGGCCAGAAAGGTGTTGAGCAGGGCGTGAGCGGATGCTTCGCCCGGCGTCCACGCGGCGCGCAGCCCGCCCGCCCAATCGGGGCTCGACGGTTCGAGTCCCCAGTCGTCGAGGTCGTCGGAGACGAGGGCTGCCGTGGTGGGGTCGCCCGCCCAGCCGGGAATAGCGGAGGGTGCGGGATAGGGCACGCGGGGCGGCGCACCCGCGGTGCAGGCCCGCCAGAACGGGGTGAAGACGGAGTAGGAGCCGCCCTGCCCGGTCTGAATCGTCCAGGGTTCGAACAGAAGCGAAGCTGCGAAACTATGGGCGTCGATTCCGCGCTCACGCAGGTCGCTCTTGATCGCGGTGTCGATCGTGCGTTCGGCGAGGCCGTAGCGGCGGTTCCAGAACACGGCGGAGGCATCCGTCTCGTGCACCAGACGGGCGATGATCGGGCCGGCCGCACCGCGGCGCAGAATCAACCGGCCACCGAGGGCGGCGATGGAGCCGGCGAGGGATCGCAGACTCTGGTGCAGCCACCAACGGGCCGCGCCGCCGAGCGGGCGGACTCCGTCGGATTGCTCATCGAGCAGGTAGAGGGCCACAATCGGCTGCCCCTGCTTGATCGCCGCGTGCAGGGCTGGATGGTCGGCAACCCGCAGATCGTCGCGAAACCACACTATGACGGGCCCGACGTGGTCGGCTATCTGATCTGAAGTCATGCGGTCTCCTCGTGAAACTCCAGTCTGGACCATGCGACGGGCCAGACCAATTCGGAAGTAGAACGGTCTGTCCCGTCTGATCGACAACGAACTCGTCTCCCCGCCCGTATGTCGCTTTTTCGTTGCTTTCCTCCTGATTGATCACGAAATACTTTGATTTGTCTGTCGATTTCAACTAATTCAGTACCGAATGGACTTTTATCCTAAACCCTATTCTGGGGGTTACCGACGGACAGACAAATCTGTCTGTCCCACATAGTGTGTGTATCACTCGCCCCTGAGTCGATCTTCCGAAAGGTCTCCACTATGAACAAGCTTCTCGTTAGCGCTATCGCCGGTGCCGCCGGACTGACCCTGCTGCTCGGCGGCGCGGGAACGTTCGCGCTCTGGAATTCGAGTACATCGATTGCCGGCGGAACGATCACCGCCGGCGCCCTGACAGTGGTCGACAATGCCGCCGCCGGTGTTTGGAAGAGCGGTGCCACCGAAATCATCCTGAGCACGTACAAGATCGTGCCCGGTGACGTCCTCACCTACACGAAGAAGGTTGACATCACGGCGACCGGCGACAACATGGTCGCGACTCTGGCCGTTGCTTCAGCGAGCATCACCGCCACGAGCGCAACCAACGCACCTGATGGGAAGCTCGCGGGCTACATCACGAAGAGCGCCCAGGTGTCGATCAGTGGCGTAGGCATCAGCGGTGCAGGCCCGACCTACACGATCACACCGACCGGGACCGGCGTTATCTCTCGCGCTGCCGTGGTCACCGTCATCCTGACGTTCCCCAAGAGCAGCAGTGCAGGAGCCGAGAACGACGCCATGCTCGGCTCGGTCAACCTCGGCGCCCTCGCCGTGACCCTGACGCAGACCACCTAGTCTTCACCACCTCCTGCACCGTCCCTGGCGTGCCCATCACCCGACGATGGGCACCCCGGGCGGTGCGATTCTCCCTCCAGCTCCTCCGTTCGACCAGAAAGCGCGGTGATCACATGAAAACAACCCGTGGCCGCCACACCGCTTCGCCTGCCGAGCGTCGTCGCCACCGTGCTGTGCCGACCGTGCGGCTACGCGCGCGGGCCCTGGTCTTGGCCGCAGCATCCACTCTTCTGGCAGTCGTGCTGGCCACGACCGCTGCCGGCGGCACCTACGCCCTCCTGAACTCGAGTGCCGCCACCTCCTCGGCCACGATAGCGTCGGGAACGGCCACGATGACGGTCTCGGCCCTCGCCCTTCCCGCCGTGCCCCTGTACCCGGGACTGGTTATTGCCGCCCCGGTCACCGTCACGAACACCGGTGACGTGCCACTGGCCGTGACCCGCTCCTCGCTCCTCGCGCCGGCCGTTACTTCGACCCTGTCCGATTCGCTCACCATCGGTCTCGCCGTCGTCGACAGCTCGGCTGCGTGCACGAGCGCGGTCATCCCCAGCACCAGCGGAACATTTGCCAGTGCGCCGTCGACGGCGGTGGGCCTGACGCTCGCTAAGGCCCAGTCCCGAACAGTCTGCGTGCTGATCGCGCTGCCCGCGGGCGCCCCGAGTGTGAGCCAGTCGTCGTCTGCTGCCAACTTTTCCGTCGTTCTCATCGGAGTGCAGGCCTAAACCATGACCCGTTCACGCCGCCAGGCTGTCGCTCGACCTCGCCGGCAGCGCCACACCGCCGCCCTGCTCGGCACCGTGCTCTTTCTCGTGCTCGCGGCCTCCGGCGCCGCCCATGCCGCCTGGACCACCGCGGCATCCCCAGCCACCGGATCCGTGACCTCGGGCAGTATCAGCATCGCACAATCGGGCTTCGATCAGCTCAACTTCGACTACTCGGCGAGCAGTCTGGTGACAACGAAACCCGTCACCGTGAGTAACGGCGCGGTGCCGTCGACGTACGCACTCACACTCGCCGGCACGTCGGCGACGGCGGGCCTCGCCGGAGCGATCACCGTGACGACCTGGCCGGTCGCCTCCACCGCCCACTGCACCTCGTCGACGACCTTGCCCGGAAGCGAGACGGTGCGAACCTGGACGAGCGGAACCACACTGACTGGTTCGGTCGCCGCAGATTCGTCCGTTGTGTACTGCGTGCGCACCTCGATCTCATCACCCATTCCGGCTGCCTACGGCGGTGGCCACGTTGCCGCCCGGCTCGACCTGACCGCCGCGGTCGGCACCAACTGGAAGGCCGCCCCCGTCACGGTTGCCGTGGCCCAGACCGTGCCCGACACGACTGCTCCGACCGCACCGACCGGCCTGACGTCGTCATCGACAACGGATGCCGCCACCACACTCGCGTGGACGGCGGCGACCGACAACGTCGGCATCGCCTCGTACCGCGTCTATCGCGACACCGTACTGGTCCGTTCTGTCGTCGCCGGCACGACCTTTACTGACACCGGCCTCAATGTCGGCACGACCTACAGCTACACCGTCGACGCGCTCGACGCGGCAGGCAACTCTTCGGCCATGTCGTCGGCCGTCACTGCGACCACCAGCCAGTCACCGTCGTCGACCAGCTGGTACCGAGTCAAGAGTGGGGGCCTGTGCGTCACGGGTTCCACCAACGCGAACGGACCCGTGACAGTGCAGGTATGCAACGAGTCGCTGACCACACAGCTGTGGCGTTATGACTTAGTCAATCCGAGCAACTACCTCATCACCTCGCAGGCAGCGGCCGGGCTGGCCTGGCAGCGCACCACCACGGCAGCTGTGGTGATGGCGACACGCAACGTGAGTGACTCCAGCCAGCAGTGGGGCGGCACACTGTCGGGAAACGGTTTGTACCAGTTCGTCATGCAAGTGAACAGGAACAAAACGGAATGCATCACGGTGCCGAGTTACACAGCCGGAACCGCGCTGCAGACGCAAAGCTGCAGCGCCGGCAGCGCCCAGCAGTTCACATTGACGGCGGCGAACTGATGGGGCACGGTTCGAAGGGGGCCAGGCCGGCTGGACTGCTGCACGCCCTGGGCCTGGCCATCAGCGGTGCGTTGCTCCTGCTGGTGCTCATGCTGTTCGCTCTGCTGGTCATCGTGCCCAAGATCACGGGCGCGACCCCCCTGACGGTGCTGACCAGCTCGATGGAGCCACACCTGCCGCCCGGCACCCTGATCGTGGTCGGCCCGGTCAACACCGACGACCTCGTAATCGGGGATATCGCCACCTATCAGATTCACTCGGGCGAGCCGGCAGTGATCACCCACCGCATCACCGCGATCAGCTCCTCCACGGACGGTACCCGGAGTTTTCAGTTTCAGGGAGACAACAACAGTCTTCCCGATCCCGACCTCGTGCTCTCCGCCCAGATTCAGGGGCGACTGTGGTATTCCGTTCCGCTGATCGGCTATGCCAATAATTTCGTCAACGGGGCGAGCCGAGCGCTGATCATTCCGGCAGTGGCCGTGGCCCTGCTCGGATACTCGGCTGTGATGCTCGTCGCTGGAGTCCGTGCCGGCCGCCGTCGTCCTCGCGGCGCCCATAGCCACCCGGTGGTCTGATCGATGCAGCCGCGTTATACCCAGCCCCCTATTTGCGAATTCCGCGCACGTGCCTTTCGTCGCGGGCGCCTGCTCGGTGCCGTGGCCTCGGCGCTGTTGCTGGCGCTCCCGATACTTGCCGGTGCGGCCGGGCCGGCATCGGCTGCGGCGCCCAAATCTCTGTCCAGTGCTGCCCAGGCCAGCAACGCCCGGCTCGGCGACGTGCAGGTCAGCTTGGACGGTGTGCACTTCGCGAGCAGTCTGCCGACCGATTTGTTCGACGCGTATGGGACGTTGATTCCGAATGGGTCGATGCGGGCGTCCCTGTGGATCCACAACCCGAGCGACCAGCCCGCGGTCGTGCGGGTGAGTCTGCGTAGTGCGGAGGGGGCATCCGCTGGGCTGAATCAGTACCTCACCCTGGGCGTCACGACCCCTGCCGACCCCACCGCGCCCACCGTGACGTTCGCGGGCGATGCGGATTGTGCGGTGCTTGCGCCGGTTCAGCCGCTCGCCGCCGGCGCGACGCTGAGAGCCGAGGTCAGGATCGACATGAGGAACGTGACCGGGCTGACCGGGCAGAACGAGACGGCGAATCTGGGCCTCGTGGTGTCCCTGCGCGACGCGGTCGCTGGGCCGGTTTCGTCGTCGGCCTGCGCCGACACGGGTGTGTTCGTCGCAGTTCTGGGGGCTTCGTCAGCGGCGGCGCGGCCGGCCGCCCTATCCCGCACCGGGGTTGACCTGCCCGTTCCCGCCATCGTCGGGGGCGTTCTTCTGCTGGGACTGGGCGTGCTGTTGACGTTCCGCCGTCGCCGCGAACGGAACGAGAACTAGATCCCACCGGCACTGCCGGCGGGCAGCGGATGCCGATGCCCGCTACGAGACGCGCAGCACGATCTTGCCGCGAGTGTGACCCTCTTCGATCGCTCGGTGTGCCGCAGCACCGTCGGCGAGTTCGAACACGGCGTCGACGTGCACGCGCACGGTACCCGCGTCGAGGAGCTTCGAAATCTCGTCGAGGGCTCGGGCGTCGGGGGACACCTTGAAACCGGTCGCGCGGCGGCCGGCGGCAGCGGCATCCGCTGCCATGGAGGGCCAGCTGCCGGTCGGCGCGTTCACGAGCAGGCCGCCTGGGCGCAGCGCGGCGAGGGAACGGGTGCCGGTGTCATCGTGCACATTGCCGATGAGGTCGATGACCGAGTCGAGGTCGTGGGCCTCGTCTTCGAAGCGCGTGGTCGTGTAGTCGATGACCTCGTCGGCACCAAGCTCGCGCAGAAAGTCGAGGTTGCGGGTGGATCCGGTGGCGATGACGTGGGCGCCCAGAACGCGGGCGAACTGTACCGCGAAGTGACCGACGCCGCCGCTGGCGGCGTGCACGAGCATCCGCTGCCCGGGGGCCGCCCCGGCGAGCTTGACCATTCCCCACGCGGTGAGGGCGGCGACCGGCACTGCGGCAGCCTCGGCATGGCTGAGCTTGGCCGGCTTGTGCGCGACGCTCATGCTCGACACCGAGACGTACTCGGCGAAGCTGCCGCCGGTGCGCGGCACGCGGCCCATGCCGTAGACAGCATCCCCGGGCTGCAGCGGAGAGGCCTCGAACGCCGCGCGCACAACCATGCCGCTGAAATCGTTGCCGAGAATGGCCGGGTAGCTTTCGATCGCGGCGGCGACGCCCTTGCCGGAGCGCGTCTTGGCGTCGATCGGGTTCAGCCCGGCGGCGACGACCTTCACGAGAACCTCGTCGGAAATCTGGCGTGGTAGTGGCCTCTCGGCCAGGTGCAAGACGTCGGGGTCGCCGGTCTGGTCGATGACGAGGGCGCGCATGGTCAGCGGAAGTTCGAAGTCAGGAGCCATGCCCCTCATTCTGCTGCATCCCGCCTCGGTGCATTGCGGACGGGGCCTGGGCCCCGTCCACGAAGCGAGAGCAGGCTAGCGGCGGGCCTGCTGGTCGAGATTGTCGATCAGGGCATTGGCCAGGCCCACCAGAATCGCGATCTGGTCTTCGTCACGTTCGATCCAGCGACATTCGGGCACCGCGGCGACCGGCACGAAATCGAGGTGCTCTTCCCAGACCAGCAGCGTGCGATCGGCGCCGAGCACGTACTGCTGCCACCACACCTGCCGCAGGTAGCTGCGCGGAACGCTGCGCCACGGCTTGCTCGTGGTCTTGATCTCGGCCAGGTGCAAATCTGCACCGATCACGCCCACCCCGTCGGGCGTGGCCAGATGCCGCGGATGCCCGAGCGACCGAAACAAGTTCGTGCTCGGTTCGATGCCGTAGTTCTCCAGCACCCACGCGGCAATGACCGGTTCCCGGGCCCGTCCATGGTCGGTGTAGCTGTTGCCGGAGAAGCTCGTGCCGTGCATTTTGTCGTGCGCCGCGTTCAGGATCGACTTGGGGGTCGACAGTTTGGCGACATCCGTTGCGGTGATGCCCTGGTTGCGGGCCCGCAGCCACGCGACGCGGTCGTTCGAGTCGGCGACGATGCGCAGCGTGTGCGGTGCGGGCGGCGGTACCAGAGCGGATGCCGCGGGGTGCGCCGAAGGCTGGTCCAGATCGAAGAGGGACAGCGTGGAATTCGGCACTCCTCTATTGTGTGCCCGCGCGCCCGGTCGGCGCGCCACCGCCACGGGAAGCCGCGGGATTGGAGGCCGCCACTCGCCTGCCGGGCCGAGGTCGCGCATCCGCTCGCTGTGAGAATCGTTATCGCGAAGAGACCTGGCTTCGCTAGCCTGAAGGAACGTCAACCAATCGGGGGAACGCATGATGCAGTACCCAGCTCGATTCGCGCTCGCCGGGGCCGCCACGCTGGCCCTGCTGCTCAGCGGATGCGCCGGCCTACCCGGCTACCCGGCCGCCACCGACACGCCGGTGGCACAGCTCGTCGCCGGTGTCGACTGCCAGGCGCCCAACCTCAACAACTGGATCCCTGTTCAGGACGGCGTCCCGGCCCAAACGGATCTGACCGCAACCCACCCGGACGCCCCGGCGCCTGGCATGGTCCCCGACGGCTTCGAACCCGTCGTCGCCTCCCTCTGTACCTTCTCCGGCAGCATCGACGACGACGAGGGCCGCTGGTCGGCCGTGACGATCGAGACCCGCGAGGGCGACTTCAGCGCCCTGCTCGCTGCGCTCGCCCAGCCCAACGACCAAGCCGGGCTCAACCAGGCCTGCACCGCCGACATGGAGATCGTGCCCGAACTCTGGCTCGAAAACGCCGCAGGCGAAGCCATGCGGGCAGCCTGGCCGCGCACCTCCTGCGGTAAAACCAAGCCGGCCACGAGCAAAGCGCTCGAGAAGCTTGAGCTGACCGACACAGTGAAACTGCCGCTCGTGCTGCAGATCGCCCGCCCCGCTCTCGACGCCGGCTGCGCCATGAGCACCGGAACCCCCGAACAGTCGCTGCTGTTCGGCACGACCGGCCTGCAGACCTACACCACCCAGATCGGGCAGGACCCTGAACCGATTCCGGTGCCGCCCGCCGAAATCCCCTCCTACGCCGGCGTCGACGGCGCGAGCGTCTGTATCTACACGGTTGACCCGGTCACCGAACCCGACCTCAGCGAACTCGAATCCATCGAGGGTTTCGACGACGACATGCTCGGCTCGATGCTGACCCTCAGGTCGGGCACCTTCACCAGCGCGACCACCCTTGAAGCGGATGCCGCAGCGCTGCTGCCCTCCGCAGCATCCGCTCTGCAAGCGCCCGCGTGCGCGATTGAGCCCACCCGGTTCGCGGTGCTCTGGCCCGAGCGGGCTGGCACCGGGCTCGACACCCCGATCCAGGTCGAACTGAACGGCTGCCAGCGACTCTTCGTTCCGGCCAGCAACCCGCTCGTGCCCGCGCCGGCCCTACTGGCTGCCCTGATCGGCTAAGGCCGGCCACAGGCATCCGAGGGCGCACTCATAGGGCGTTCATAGACAACTGCCGGATACTCATCAGAATGAGCACACGTGAGAGCACCCGCACCGGCCATGGCCCGCGCCTGACCAAGGCCGACGGCAGCGCCATTAGGGTTCTGGTCGTCGACGACGAACCCACCCTCACCGATCTGCTCTCCATGGCCCTGCGCTACGAGGGCTGGGAGGTGCGCACCGCCGGTGAAGGCCGCCAGGCGCTCACCATCGCCCGCGAATTTCGGCCGGACGCCATCGTGCTCGACATCATGCTGCCCGACATCGACGGCCTGCAGGTGTTGCAGCGGGTGCGCGCCGACGGCTACGAGACACCCGTGCTCTTTCTCACCGCCAAGGACTCGCTGGACGACCGCATCGCCGGGCTCACCGCGGGCGGCGACGACTACGTCACCAAGCCGTTCAGCCTCGAGGAGGTCGTCGCGCGCCTCCGCGGCCTTATCCGCCGCTCCACCCTCGCCGTGGCCGACTCGATCGACCCGCGCATCACAGTGGGAGACCTCACCCTCGACGAAGACAGCTACGAGGTCTTCCGCGACGGAACGGCCATCGAACTGACCGCCACCGAGTTCGAGCTGCTGCGCTTTCTCATGCGCAACCCGCGCCGCGTGCTCAGCAAAGCGCAGATCCTCGACCGGGTCTGGAGCTACGACTTCGGCGGCAAGTCGAGCGTTGTCGAGATCTACATCTCCTACCTGCGCAAGAAGATCGACGCTGGCCGGGAGCCTATGATTCACACGGTGCGCGGCGCCGGCTACATGCTGAAAACTGCCTGATGGCGCATCTCAAGAAGCGCGAACGGATGCCGCGCCGCCGCGGCCGACCCCGCTCGCCCTGGACCCTGCAGCGGCGCCTCGTGCTCACCGTGGTCGGGCTTCTCGCCCTCGTCAGCATCACGATCGGCGTGGTGAGCGTGGTCATCCTACGCGCCTCGCTGCTCGATCGCCTGGACGTGCAACTCGCATCCGCCGCCGACCGCTCCGGCGCCGTGCTCGGCGGCGGCGGAGACAACGACGGGGACCGCCTCGGCGATACCCCCGGCAGCACCTATTTCGGCACCCCCACCGCCAACAGCATTCTCAGCGGCCCGGCCCAACCACCCGGGCTGCTCGCCCTGGTCTATGACGGATCGAGCATCACCACCGGCTATACCGACGACCAGAGCGGCGCCATCGAAGAACTCTCCGCGCAGCAGGTGCAGCAGCTCGCCGACCACGTCAACCAGTCGGCCGCCGTCACGGTAAACCTCGGTGGCGAACTCGGCGAATACCGAGTGCAAGCCGAAACGTCTGGCAGTGGCACCCTGTATCTGGTCGGATTGCCGCTGTCGGGCGTCGAGGCCACGGCGGCTCAGCTGGCCCTGATCATCACGTTCGTCTCACTCGCCGGGCTCATTGTGGTGGCCATTATCGCGGCCTGGGTAGTTCGCCTCGCCCTGCGCCCGCTGCAACGCGTGACCGCGACCGCCACCCGGGTTGCGCAACTTCCCCTCGACCAGGGCGAAGTCTCCCTCGACGATCGGGTTCCGACCGGGGATGCCGACCCGCGCACCGAGGTAGGCCGCGTCGGTGCGGCGCTCAACCGCATGCTCGACCACGTCGACCTCGCCCTCGAAGCGCGACAGCAAAGCGAACGCAAGGTGCGCCAGTTCGTCGCCGACGCGAGCCACGAACTGCGCACGCCGCTCGCGTCCATCCGGGGCTACTCCGAACTCACCCGGCGCAGCGGCCAGCAGCTGCCGCCCGACGCCATCCACGCGCTTGGCCGCATTGAAAGCGAGTCCGTGCGCATGACCGGACTGGTGGAAGACCTGCTGCTGCTCGCCCGTCTCGACGAGGGCCGCGAACTCGAAATGGAACCGGTCGACCTCACCATGCTGCTCGTCGACGCCGTGAGTGACGCCCACGCGGCTGGCCGTGATCATATTTGGGACCTCGACCTGCCCGAGGAACCGATCGAGGCGATCGGCGACGAACCGCGTCTGCGCCAGGTCATCACCAACCTGCTCGCCAACGCGCGACTGCACACGGATGCCGGCACCACGGTGGTCGTCGCCCTCGCCGCCGTCGGCGACCGGGCCGTCATCACCGTCACCGACAACGGTCCGGGCGTCCCGGAAGACCTCACCAGCACCCTGTTCGAACGGTTCGCCCGCGGCGACAGCTCACGCTTTCGCGGAACCGGCAGCACCGGCCTGGGGCTGGCGATCGTGGCCGCGGTCGTCGCCGCGCACCACGGCGCTGTGTCGGTCGAGAGCGTCCCCGGCCGCACCCAGTTTCGGGTCGAACTGCCCCTCGCCACGGACTAGACGTATCGGCCAGGGCGGCGCCGGATCGACCTCGCGCCCCCTCATCCATCGAGCCGTGATTTCTGTTCGCCGAGCTGTGAGTCTCGACTCGTACCAGGGTGAAAATGGGGGTGAAACTCACGGCACGACGATGAGCCGGGGACGAAACTCGCGGCTCGGCGCGGGGTCAGAAGCGGTAGACCTAGTCGGGCTCGTTCAGCCGTTCCAGCAGGGTGGCGAACTGGTCGAGTTCGGCGGGAGTCCACCGGCTGAGTCGCCGATGCACCAGGGCCGTGCGGTTGCGGCGCACCTCGGCCAGTTTCTCCGTGGCGAGAGGCGTCAGGGCCAGAAATCGTGCCCTCCCATCGAGCGGGTCAACCCGGGTCTCCACGAGCCCAAGCGAGCAGAGCAGCTTGGCCTGGCGGCTGATCATGCTGCGGTCCACCGCGAGCACATCCGCGACAACGCTGGCATGGGATTCGCCCCGCCGCGCGAGTACGCGCAAGAGCGCGAGTCCGAACGGTTCGAGGGTCGGATCGATCACGGCCGCGGTCGACCGTGTGCTGGCTCGAATATTGGCGGCCAGCATGGCCATCTGCGCCTCGACGCGGGCGAGCTCGAGGGTGTCGCCATCCACGCTGGGTCGTTCGACCAGCTCATTCATCACGAGGTCCGCGGGTTGCGGGTGTTTGGGCCAGCCCGGCCGGCGGCAGGCCAGCGGATGCCGCACTCACCTCCACGAGAATCTCCTGCACGTCGTCCCCCTCCCGGTGAAAGGCCAAGTCTGCCGCAACGATAGCCGGCACAGCTGCCGGCACCAGGGCCGTATCGCGGGCCCGGTCGATTCCGGTCTCCGTGCCGAGCGGATGATTCGGCAGCAGCGACACCGTGAGCAGGGTCACAAGGGCCAGCGGCGCGCTGATCAGAAAGATCGTGCCGACACCGGAACCGTAGGCGGCTTCGACGATGATGCGCAGCACGTCGGGCAGTTGGTTGACCTGCGGAATGACGCCGTCACCGAGCAGGCGGCCGGCATCCGCTTGATTGGTCGGGCTGAGCCCGCCCACGCCGGTGGTGATTTGGGCCGCGACAACACTGCCCAGGATGGACCCCATCACCGAGACCCCGACCGCGCCGCCGAGGCTGCGGAAGAAGGTCACCGAGCTCGTGGCGACGCCGAGGTGCCGCACCTCAACGGTGTTCTGCACGACCAGAACGAGGTTCTGCATGACCATGCCCACGCCGGCGCCGAGGATGAACATGTAGACGCCGACGAAGACGAGGCTCGTGTGCACATCGAGGGTACCGAGCAGTGTGGTGCCGACGAGCATGAGCACGGAGCCGGAGACCATGATGGACTTCCACGTGCCGCGCCGGCTGATTACTGTTCCGAACAGGGTCGACGAGATGAGCAGGCCGCCCATCATCGGGATGGTCAGCAGGCCCGACTGGGTGGGCGTGGCGCCGCGGGCGAGCTGCATGTACTGGCTGAGAAAGACCGAGGTGCCAAACAGGGAGACACCCACCGCGAGGCTCGCAATCGCCCCGAGGCCGAAGGTGCGGTTGCGAAACAGGCTGAGCGGAATTATCGGTTCGGCGGCGCGAAATTCCACGATGATCGCCAGAGCCAGCAAAACGACGGCACCTATCACCATGGCCCACGAGGTCAGTGACAGCCACTCGAACTGGGTGCCGGCCAGGGTTACCCAGATCAGCAGCAGCGAGACGCCGCACGTGATCAGCGCGGCCCCGAGGTAGTCGATGCGCACGACCCGCTTCACCCGTGCCGGCAGGTGCAGGGTGCGCTGCAGCAGCACGATGGCCACGATTGCCACCGGAAGCGCGATGAAGAAATTCCAGCGCCAGCCGAAGGCATCCGTCACGACACCGCCGAGCAGCGGGCCGCCGATCGTGCCGAGGGCCATGACCGCGCCGAACAGGCCGGCGTAGCGGCCGCGCTCACGCGGGCTGATGATGTCGGCCATGATGATCTGGCTGAGGGCGACCAGGCCGCCGGCGCCGAGGCCCTGCAGCACCCGGAAGGCGATGAGCGTTCCCGCGTCCTGCGAGAACCCGGCGAGCGCGCTGCCGATCACGAACACGGCCAGGGCGAGCTGAATGAGCAGTTTGCGATTGAACAGGTCGGCGAATTTGCCCCAGATCGGCGTACTCACCGTGGTCGCCAGCAGTGTGGCCGTGACCACCCAGGTGTAGGCCGATTGCGAGCCCTTGAGGTCGCTGAGAATGAGTGGCAGCGACGTGCTCACCACGGTGTTGGCCAGGATCGACACGAACATGCCCAGCAGTAGTCCCGACAGCGCTTCGAGTACCTGGCGGTGGCTCATTGAACCCTCGGTGACCGGTTCGGAAACGGTGCGGCTGGCGCGGCCCATGCGACTCCCTAAGTGATTGACAGCTATCAACGATAGGTGGGTAGTTGACGGATGTCAACCATCTCGATCAGCGGATGTCGCTCCGCCGCCGATTTGCACGCGCCCGAATCGTGCCGTACAGTAAATTTCAGCCACAGACCGCCGGTTGCTGCGCTATGTCGATAGACAGAAGTGCAGACGAAGGTTCATTCACGTGAACGGCCCGCGCAGGTGTTCGTAGTTTTGTTACAGTCTTTTGGATTGTTCCCCAAGCTCCGGCGCCCTGCGCTGGAGCTTTTTTCATGTCTGCGCCCCGGGCTACCCGGCACATGATTATTAATGAGGAGCACCATGGCGAACAAGGAAGCAACGGTCGCCGAGCTTACGGAGAAATTCGAAAGCTCGACCGCCGTTCTGCTCACCGAGTACCGCGGTCTCACTGTTGCGCAGCTCAAGAGCCTGCGTAAGTCCATCAGTGAGGACGCCACGTACGCCGTGGTAAAGAACACGCTCACCAAGATTGCGGCCAACAAGGCCGGCATCACCTCGTTCGACGAGGAACTTGTCGGTCCGTCCGCTATCGCCTTCGTGCACGGAGACCCCGTCGCCGTCGCGAAGACCCTGCGTGCCTTTACCAAGGCAAACCCTCTCCTGGTGGTAAAGGGCGGTTACTTTGACGGTAACCCGCTCACCGCAGCGGAGGTTGGCAAGCTTGCCGACCTCGAGTCCCGCGAGGTGCTGCTGGCCAAGCTGGCCGGCGCCTTCAAGGCATCGCTGTTCGGAGCCGCTTATCTCTTCCAGGCACCGCTGTCGAAGGCTGTTCGCACCATCGACGCGCTGCGTGAGAAGCAGGAGTCCGCGAACTAGGCACCTGCCTGATTCACGGTTCACGATTTTTTAGAAACTATAGGAGTACATCATGGCAAAGCTTTCCACTGAAGACCTGCTTGAGCAGTTCAAGGGCCTGACCCTCATCGAGCTCTCCGAGTTCGTCAAGGCGTTCGAGGAGACCTTCGAGGTCACCGCAGCCGCTCCCGTCGCCGCTGCCGGAGCCGCTGGCCCCGCCGCTGCTGCTGAAGAGGTCGAAGAGCAGACCGCGTTCGACGTCATCCTTGACGCCGTTGGCGACAAGAAGATCCAGGTCATCAAGGTCGTGCGCGAGCTCACCAGCCTGGGCCTCGGCGAGGCCAAGGCCGTTGTCGATGGCGCGCCGAAGGCCGTCCTCGAGGGCGTTGCCAAGGACGCTGCCGAGAAGGCCAAGGCTTCCCTCGAAGAGGCCGGCGCAACCGTTACCCTCAAGTAGTCTCTCCCCGCAAGGGGATCTGATTGAGGCGTAGCCGATGCGGTTTTCAAACTCATCCTGCGCAAGGGGCGTCGTTTCCGTAAGGAGACGGCGCCCCTATTGTCGTGCCCGCACGTGTACAACCCCAGTACTGGGGTCTTCGCAAAGCTGAAGCTTTGTCGTGAATTTGGTGTGAACGAAGAGCGACTCTAGGTTTGAAAGAGGAAGTGCTGACCCAGACCACTTAACCGGCCGATTTTTCGGGAGCGCGACCCCTGACTCGACGAAGAGGCTCTCTTGCGCTCCACCACACACCACAGACTGTTCACGCCGCTGGCCGGCGCCGGAATCCTGGCTCTGACCCTCGCCGGGTGCTCGTCAGGCACAACGGATGCCGCCGGTTCCGGCGAATTCACCGGCGACACCCTTGAGGTCTCCGCTGCCTGGTCCGGCGCCGAGCAGGCCAACTTCGAGGCCGTCCTGGCCGCCTTCGAGGAGCAGTCCGGTGCCACGGTGAACTACACCAGCTTCGGCGACAATGCCGCGACCACGCTCGGCACCCAGATCGAGGGTGGCAGCCCGCCCAACGTCGCGATGCTCGCGCAGCCCGCCCTGATGGACCAGCTCGCCGCCGATGGCAACCTGCAGCCGCTGTCCGAGGCGGCCAGTGCCGCCGTCGCCGAGAACTACTCCCAGAGCTGGGTCGACCTCGGCACGAGCGACGGCACCCAGTACGGCGTCTGGTTCAAGGCCTCGAACAAATCGACCATGTGGTACAACGCCGATCTCTATGACTCCGCCGGAGCGGCCGCTCCCGCAGACTGGGACGACTTTCTGGTGCAACTGCAGCTCGTGGCCGACTCCGGCTATGCCGGAATCTCCATCGGAGCGGATGTCGGCTGGCCGTTGACCGACTGGTTCGAGAACGTCTACCTGCAGACCGCCGGCGGCGAGATGTACGACCAGCTCACCAACCACGAAATTCCCTGGACCGACCCCTCCGTCACAGTGGCGCTGGACGCCCTCGCGACCCTGTGGGGCAACGACGCACTCGTGCAGTCCGGAGCCGCGCAGCGCACCTTCCCGGAGTCGGTCACCGAGGTCTTCGGTGCCGCCCCGCAGGCCGCCACCATCTACGAGGGTGACTTCGTAGCCGGCAACATCACCGATGACGGCAACTCGGTCGTCGGCGAGAACGCCTTGTTCTTCGACTTCCCCTCCGTGAACGGCTCGGCACCCGCCGTCGTCGGCGGCGGCGACGTGGCCGTCTCCTTCACCGATGACGCCGCCACCGACGCTCTCATGCAGTTCCTCGCCTCGCCCGAAGCGGCCGAGGTTTGGGTGCCAGAGGGCGGCCTCACATCGCCGAACAACAACGTCGACACCGCGCTCTATCCCGACGAGACCAGCCGTCAGATCGCCGAAGCCCTCACCGGTGCTGAAACGTTCCGCTTCGACATGTCCGACCTCACCCCGAGTGCATTCGGCGGCACTCCCGGCCAGGGCTTCTGGCAGATCATGATCCAATTCCTGCAGGACCCGAGCGACGTCGCCGGTACCCAGCAGGCCCTCGAGGACGCCGCCGCCGCGGCCTACGTCGACTAACCCCAATAAGTCGAATCACCACCGTCACCGTGACCAGCACCATGAGTTCCAAGGCCGTACCCGCACGCCGTAACGCACCATCCGGGAGTCGCCGTCCCCGGATGGGTGCGAGCCGCCGACGCATGTTCCTGATCGCCCTCGGTTTTCTCGCGCCGGCGCTCGTGCTGCTGGCCGGGCTGGTGCTCTACCCCATTCTGTACACGGTGGTGCGCTCGTTCTTCAGCGCCGACGGCGGGGCGTTCGTGGGCTGGGACAACTACGTCACCATGTTCACGAACGACTCAACCTTCACGGCGATTCGCAACAACGTCATCTGGGTACTCGTGGCCCCGGTCGCCTGCACCGTGCTCGGCCTGTTGTTCGCGGTACTGCTCGAAAAAATCAAGTGGTCAACGGCGTTCAAGCTCATCATCTTCATGCCCATGGCCATCTCGATGCTCGCCGCGGGCGTCATCTTTCGCGGCATGTTCCAGGAGAGCCCGAACCTCGGGGTTGTGAACGCGGCCGTTGTGGCTGTGAACAGCGCGTTCGGCGGCGGTGACGCGGCCTATCCGGGAGCGAATCCGCGCACCGACGTCGGTCTGATCAACGACGGCGGTGTCATCGCGAGCGAAGCCGCCGTTGGGGCCGGCACCGAGGTGAACTTCCCCCTCGTCGGCGTGCGCGCCGACAACGTTCCGGCCAGTGCCGCGCAGGCCGAGAGCGCCGACACCGCGTCTGCCGACCAGATCACCGGCACGGTCTGGCTCGACGTGGTCATCGGCGGCGGTGGTACGAACGGGCAGATAGACGACGGCAAAACGGGGCTCCCCGGCATCCGTGTCGACGCGGTCGACGCCTCCGGTACGATCGCCGCCACGACCGAAACGGATGCCGCCGGTCGCTACGTTCTCGCCGGCCTCGGCACCGAGACCTACCGCATCGCCCTGCCGGCGTCGAACTTCGACGAGGGCTACCAGGGGGTGTCGTGGCTGAGCTCGGGCCTGATCACCGCCGTGATCATCCTCTCCTATATCTGGATCTGGGCCGGCTTCGCCATGGTCATGATCGCCTCCGGTCTGAGCGCGATCGACCGCTCCCTGCAGGAAGCCGCCCGGATGGACGGCGCCAACGAGTGGAAGGTGTTCTCCCGCATCACGGCGCCCCTGTTGTCTCCGGTGCTGATCGTCGTGTTCGTCACCCTCATCATCAACGTGCTGAAGATCTTCGACCTGGTCTACGTGATTCCGCCCGGCGCCTCGAAGCCCGCGGCGAACGTGATCGCGGTGGAGATGTGGACCGTGTCGTTTGGCGGCGGCAGTAATCAGGGCCTCGGCAGCGCTCTGGCCATTCTGCTGCTGATCCTCGTGCTGCCCTCGATGATCATCAACGTGCGCAAGTTCCGTCAGGAGAGAAAATCGTGAGCGGCGCCGCAACGCACGTGCGCGGCAAAAAAACCCTCGCCCGCACTATCCTCGGCTTCGTCGACAAGGGCGTGGTCAACGCTGTTCTCGTGATCGTCGCGATTTTCTGGCTGGTGCCGACCCTCGGCCTGTTCCTGTCGAGCCTGCGCACGGTCGGCGACAGCGCGTCGAGCGGCTGGTGGACAATATTCACCACCCCGGCGCAGCTGACCATTGAGAACTACGCGAACCTGCTCGCCAACCCGACCATCACCGGGTCGTTCTGGAACACCATTTTGATCGCCGTTCCCACGACGATCTTCGTGGTCATCTTCGGTGCCCTGGCCGGCTACGCTTTCGCCTGGCTCACGTTTCCGGGCCGGGACTGGCTGCTCATCGTGGTGATCGTGCTGCTCGCCGTGCCCCTGCAGGTCGCGCTGATTCCGTTGGCCCGCATGTTCGGAACCCTGGGAATTTTCGGTTCTATCTTTGGCGTGATCCTGTTCCACGTGGCCTTCGGGCTGCCGTTCGCCATTTTTCTGTTGCGCAACTTCTTCACCCAGATTCCGGCCGAACTGCTCGAAGCCGCTCGCATCGACGGTGCGAGTGACTGGCGAATCTTCGTGCAGGTCATTCTGCCGCTCGGCGGCCCGGCTATCGCCTCGCTGGCCATCTTCCAGTTTCTGTGGACCTGGAACGACATGCTCGTAGCCCTCATTTTCACTGACTCCGGATCGCAACCTCTGACCGTGGCGATTCAGAGTCAATTGCGCCAGTTCGGATCGAACATCGACGTGCTGTCGGCCGGAGCCTTTCTATCGATGATCGTGCCGCTCATAGTGTTCTTCGCGTTCCAGCGCTTCTTCGTGCAGGCCCTTCTGGCCGGCTCGCAAAAGTAATACTCCACCGCCGGGCGGATGCCGCCGCCCGGCCTAGGACCCGTGCGTCACCCTGGCCCGCGGCGCGCTCGTGCTGGATCGAATGACCAGGTTGGTCGCCAGAACGATGGAGTCGCTCGTACCGTCGGTGTCAGTCTGGTCGGGGGCTGTGCTCTCTCGGCGGGTATGGAGTTTCGTGCCGTCCTTGGTGGCGAGTTCGGCGAGGAGGGTGCGCACGGCGAGTCCACCCTGGGCGCGCGGATGCTGCGCGAGGGTGGTCAGGCGGAACATCTCGGCATACGGGTGGCCGTCGATCCCGATGACGCTGAGCTCGGTGGGCACCCGGATGCCCAACTCGCGCGCCGCCAGAATGAGCCCGAAGGCAATCTCGTCACTCGCCGCGAAGATCGCGGTGGGGCGACGGCGCGGATCGCCGAGAATGGCCAGGCCGCGCTCGTAGCCGCCCGGCATGGTGAACTCGGCCGAGTAGAAGCATCCGCTCACCGATAGCCCGGCGGCCATCATCGCCGCCTGGAATCCGCGCAGGCGATTGCTGTGCACGTGAAAGTCCATCTCATCGACCTGGCTGCCGCCCACGTGCACGATGTCACGGTGGCCCAGGCTGAGCAGGTGTTCGGTGGCCAGACGGGCAGCCGCAACGTCGTCGATCTCGATCGTGGTGGTGCCGCGGATCGGCCCGCCGATGCCGACCAGCGGCCGGCCGAGCCGGTGCAGGTGCTCAACCTCGTGCTCGCTGAGGGCGACGCCGACCGAGATGATGCCATCGAAGCGCTTGCGGGCCAGAAAGAAGTCGAATACTCGGTCGCGCTCGAGGGACTCGGGCGGCAGGTTGTACAACGTCATGTCGTAGCCCTGGTCGAGCAGAGCCTGCTCCACGCTTTCGAGCACCTCGCCGAAGAACCACCGGCTGATGAAGGGGATGATCACGCCGACGCTTTGAGTGCGGCCGGTTACCAGGCTGGCCGCGTTGGGTGAAGCGACGTAACCAATCTCCTGCGCGGCCGCAACGACCTTGGCGCGGGTCTCGGTCGACACGTAACCCCGGCCGCTGAGCGCTCGGCTGGCCGTGGCTTTGGCCACGCCGGCGAGGCGCGCGACATCGCCGATTGCACTCATGGGGCCTCCATCCTTGGGGACTATGCGTTCAGACTAGCCTGCTCTGGAGCAACATGGAACCGGTTCCATGAAGCCTCTTGATTTTGTGGTCAATTCGTCATTAGAATCTCGTACCCGGTGACGGAGGCTTCGATATCTTTGCCATTCCGTTACATTTGCGGGCTTGCTATCCCCAAACGGGTGACGTACTTTATGGTCTGGAACCGGTTCCCGATCTGTGGCTACGGGAACGTTACGGGTAGCTGATCCACCGAGTTCACCACCGTTTAGCACCACACGACCCGGCACCACACGACCCGGCACCACTCAATGAGGAGAAACAAAATGCGGCCTTCCCTGCACCGTCGATTTACAGCACCGATCGCCATGGCGGCGATTGCTGGTCTAGCCCTGGCCGGTTGTTCCGGCGGTCCCGGTACTACAGCCTCCACGTCGGGAGCTAAGGGCGACGGCGTCGTCACCGTCTACGGCACGATCGCCGACAAAGAAGCCCAGCTGCTCGAAGAGTCCTGGGCCGGGTGGGAGAAAGACAATAAGATCGACATTCAATACGAATCGTCGAAGGAATTCGAATCGCAGATCTCCATTCGCGCGCAGGGTGGTAACGCTCCCGACATCGCAATCTTCCCGCAGCCCGGGCTTATGAAGGACCTCGCCTCGCGCAACTTCCTCAAGGCGGCACCCGACGCGGTTGCGGCCAACGTCGACAAGAACTGGTCGGCCGACTGGAAGGCGTACGGCACGTCCGACGGCACCCTCTATGGGGCTCCGCTCATGGCGAGCGTCAAGGGCTTCGTCTGGTATTCGCCGGCGAAGTTCAAGGAGTGGGGCGTTGACGTTCCCACTACCTGGGACGAACTGCTCGCTCTCACCAAGACCATTCAGGAGAAGACCGGCAAGGCGCCCTGGTGCGCGGGCTTCGGCTCCGGCGACGCGACCGGCTGGCCCGGCACTGACTGGATTGAAGACCTGGTGTTGCGCCAGGCCGGCGCTGACACCTACGACAAATGGGTGGCCAACGAGATCCCCTTCACCGATCCTGCCATCAAGAGTGCTTTCGATTCCCTCGGACAGATCCTGCTCAACCCGGACTACGTGAACGCCGGATTCGGTGACGTCAAGTCGATCAACAGCACCCCGTTCGGTGATGTTGCCACCCCGATCTCCGACGGCACCTGCGCCCTGACCCACCAGGCCTCCTTCTTCGACGGTTTCATCACGGATGCCGGCGGAACGGTCGGCCCGGACGCCGACGTCTGGGCTTTCGTTACGCCCTCAGTCGAAGCCGGCGGCAAAGCGGTGGTCGGTGGTGGCGAGATCGTCGGAGCCTTCTCCGATGACGCCGACACCCAGAAGGTACTCGAGTACCTCTCCAGCGCGGACTGGGCCAACAGCCGGGTCAAGCTCGGTGGCGTGATCAGCGCCAACACGGGCCTCGACCCCGCGAGTGCATCGAGCCCCATCCTGCAGCAAGCCATCAAGATCCTCCAGGACCCGGACACCACGTTCCGCTTCGACGGCTCCGACCTGATGCCGGGTGCTGTGGGATCGGGAACCTTCTGGAAGGGCATGGTCGCCTGGATCAACGGCACGCCGACCGACGAAGTGCTCACGAGCATCGAAGCGGGCTGGCCGAGCAACTAGTGAAAGTCGTCTGTACCCAGGCATAACCACGGTGTGCCGCCCGACTCACGAAACGGGCGGTACACCGTGCGCTACCGGTGTACGTTATCGATACGTTTTTCACCGCCTCTCGGGCGAACACCAGGGTCCACTGTCGTACTCGAAAGGTTTCAGATGTCCGCTTTCTTCTCCTGGTTGGCGCAGTTACCCGCACTGGCGCAAGTCCCCATCGTCATCCTGGCTTTCGGCGTCGTGGTCGGCGCCATCCTCTTCTTCGTCGAGATTGCCCCACGCTCCGGCCGCCTGTACACGATCATCCGCCTCGCCGTCTGCGTGCTCGCACCATTGCTGATCCTGCTCATTGCCAACTCGTATACCTGGGCGATCATCGGCGCCGGTGTGCTCGGCCTCGGCTTCTTCTACACCGACTACCGCGCGCGCAAGGGTGCTGGCTACCTGTTTCAGCTCGTCGGCTTTCTCGCCCCGGCCGTGCTCCTGCTCGCGATCGGCCTGGTCATCCCCACCATTCAAACCACGGTGCAGGCCTTCATGAGCGCGCGCGGAGACCGGTTCGTGGGCCTCGACAACTTCGCCTGGATCTTCACCCAGCCCGAGAACGTGCGCATCGTGCTCAACACCATCGTCTGGGTGCTCATCGTTCCGACCATCTCCACCATCGCCGGCCTGGCCTACGCGGTGTTCATCGACAAGAGTCGCGGTGAGAAATACTTCAAGATTCTGGTCTTCATGCCGATGGCTATTTCGCTGGTGGGAGCATCCATTATCTGGCGGTTCGTTTACACCGCTCGGCCAGCCGACCAGGACCAGATCGGCCTGCTCAACCAGCTCGTCGTTCTGTTCGGCGGCCAGCCGGTGGACTTTCTCTCCGTCTCCCCGTTCAATACCCTGTTTTTGATCGTGATCCTCATCTGGGTGCAGACCGGATTCGCCATGGTCGTGCTCTCAGCCGCCATCAAGGGTGTGCCGACCGAGCAGATGGAGGCGGCCGAACTCGACGGCACCAACGCCTGGGAGCAGTTCGTGAACGTGACCGTCCCCGGCATCCGCAGCGCCCTCGTGGTCGTTCTGACGACTATCTCCATCGTGTCGCTCAAGGTCTTCGACATTGTGCGCACCACCACCGCCGGGTCCAACGAGACCAGCGTCGTCGCCAACGAAATGTACACCCAGTTCAAGAATTTCGAGCAGGGCCGCTCAGCCGCCTTCGCCCTGGTGCTGTTCCTGCTGGTACTGCCGATCGTCGTCTACAACGCCCGCCAGATCAAGAAGCAGAGGGAAATCCGATGAGCTCCGTCATGCCCGTAAGACTTCCCGTGGACGCCCAGACCACACGGCGACTCCGACGCGGCGTTCGCCGGATGGAGTCGCCCATCGCCCGCAACACCAAGAAACGGCTGACCAGCCGCGGAGCGACCATTGGGGCGCTCATCATCGCGGTGCTGTGGTCGATCCCCACCCTGGGCCTGCTGGTGTCGTCCTTCCGGCCGGCGCAGCAGGTGCGCACCACCGGTTGGTGGACCATTTTCACCAACACCGGGGTCACCTTCGACAACTACACGACGGCTCTGGCCGCGGGCAACAGCCAGCTGAACCTGGCCGGGGCATTCATTAACTCGATCGCGATCACCCTGCCGGCCACGCTCATCCCGTTGATGATTGCCAGCCTCGCCGCCTACGCCTTCGCCTGGATTGACTTTCGGGGCAAGAATGCCATGTTCATTGGTGTTTTTGCGTTGCAGATCGTGCCGATTCAGATGGCCCTCGTGCCGCTGCTGCAATTCTTCTCCGGCGGCACTGTTTTTGGCTTCCCGGTCGTCGCGGCACTCAACCCCGGCAGTGGCTATTCGCAGGTATGGATCGCGCACACCATGTTCGCTCTTCCCCTGGCCATCTACCTGCTGCACAACTTCGTCTCGGAGATACCGAGCGAGGTCATTGAAGCGGCCAGGGTTGACGGCGCCGGCCACGGGCAGATCTTCTTTCGCATCGTGTTGCCGCTGACCATGCCCGCCATCGCGTCGATCGCCATCTTCCAGTTTCTCTGGGTCTGGAACGACCTCCTGGTGGCGCTGATCTTCGCCGACGGCGCGGTCGCTCCCATGACCAAGCTGCTCGCCGAACTCTCCGGTGCCCGCGGGCAGGACTGGCATCTGCTCACGGCCGGCGCGTTCCTCTCGATTCTGGTGCCGCTGATCGTGTTCTTCTCGCTGCAACGCTTCTTCGTGCGCGGCCTGCTCGCCGGTTCTACGAAGGGTTAGCAGGCGGATTTTCGAGAGAACGGATGCTCGTGGCCGGCCCGACCACGGGCATCCGTTCTGCCGGGTCAGCGGCGACGTTTAGAGTGAATGCATGAGTGGAATGCACGGCGCCCCTGGCCACGGCCCGCGGCAGCAGGCGGGCGTCGAACGCCCGCGCAAACGGGTCAGCGGAGCGGATGCTGCGGCGCAGCGCGCAGAGAACGCGCTCGCCCCGCGCATCCCGCACCTGCTCGCTCGAATCGGCGCACTGTTCGCCCCGCACCGCAGCACGCTCATCGTCACCGTCGTGCTGGTTCTGGTCAGTGCCGCGCTGTCGGTCGTGCCGCCGTTGCTCACGCAGCGCGCCTTCGACGACGGGCTGTTTCCGCCCGCCGGCCCCCCCAACCTGTCGGTGCTCGGGGTTCTCGTGGCCCTCATGCTCGGTGTTTTTCTGGTCAATGCGCTGCTTGGCGTCTGGCAGACCTGGCTCACCGCGAGCGTCGGCAACAAGGTCATGGGCGCCCTGCGCGTGCGGCTGTTCACGCACCTGCAGGCGATGGAGCTGAGCTTCTTCACGAAGACCAAGACCGGCGTGATTCAGTCTCGGCTGCAGAACGACGTCGGCGGTGTCGCGACGGTACTGACCAACACAATTTCCAGCATCCTGGGTAACACGGTCACGGTTATCGCGGCCTTCGTGGCGATGCTGCTGCTCAACTGGCAGCTGACCATCGTGGCCGTCGTGCTCATGCCGATTCTGGTATTCGCCCAGCGCCGCGTCGGCCAGGTGCGCGCGCGCATCGCCGGCAAGACGCAGGAATCGCTGTCGGACATGACCGCCATCACGCAGGAGACCCTGAGCGTGTCGGGCATTCTACTGTCGAAAAGTTTCACCCGGCAGCAGAACGAGATCGATCGGTATGCCGAAGAGAACCGCAACCAGGTGCGGCTGCAGGTGAGCCAGCAGATGAGCGGCCAGTGGTTCTTCGCCACGGTGAGCGTGTTCCTGTCGGCGATTCCGGCGATCGTGTACCTTGTGGCCGGTGCCCTCATGTTCAACGGCACGACGGACGTCACGCCGGGCACGATCGTGGCGTTCACCACAGTGCAGGCTCGGCTCATTTTTCCGCTACTCGGCCTGATGCGCGTTGCGCTCGACCTGCAGACCTCGTCGGCGCTGTTCGCGCGCATCTTTGAATACCTCGACCTGAAGCCGGCGATCAGCGACAAGCCGGATGCAGCGCTGGTGCCGTCTGTCGGTTCTGAGCGCGGGCGGGTCGAGTTCGACCGGGTGCGCTTCAACTATCCGGATGCCGGTCGTGACGCCCGCCCGACCCTCGACGACGTGTCCCTCACGATCGAGCCGGGGCAGTTCGCCGCCTTCGTCGGACCGTCCGGCGCCGGCAAGACCACGGTGTCCTACCTGATTCCGCGCTTCTATGAGGTGTCGGCCGGCCGGGTGCTGTTCTCCGGCCTCGACGTGCGCGACCTGCAGCAGCAATCGCTCGTCTCGCACATCGGCATCGTGAGCCAGGAGACCTACCTGTTCCACGCGACGATCGCCGAGAACCTGCGCTACGCCAAGCCGGAGGCGACGGATGCCGAGCTGGTCGCGGCCGCGCGTGCCGCGAACATCCACGACACGATCGACTCGTTCCCCGAGAAGTACGACACCATGGTGGGGGAGCGCGGCTATCGACTCTCCGGCGGTGAGAAACAGCGCATCGCTATTGCCCGGGTGCTGCTGAAGGACCCGCCCGTGCTCATCCTCGACGAGGCCACGAGCGCGCTCGACTCCATCTCCGAGAGCGTGGTGCAGGCTGCCCTCGACACGGCCAGCCACGGCCGCACGACCATCGCGATCGCCCACCGCCTGTCGACCATCGTCGATGCCGACGTGATCTTCGTCGTCGATGCCGGCCGAATCGTGGAGCGCGGCACCCACGCCGAACTCCTGGCCCAAGGCGCGGTCTACGCCTCCCTCTACGCCCGCCAAATCACGTCGAGCCCCGTCCTCTAACCGGACGGGGCCCGGGCCCCGTCCACTGGCCCAGTTTATAAACTGGGCCCGTGGCCATAAGGTGGGCCCGGCGCGAAAATGCCCAGCGGACAGGCTACGAACGGTCGGCGAGCATGCCGGTCATCAGGTCGATCTCGGACTTCTGGCTCAGGACCACGGCGGTCGCAAACGCCCGCACCGTCGCGTTGGTGTTTCGGTCGAGCACCGCGTCGGCCATCTCGATGGCACCACGGTGGTGGGCGATCATGATGACCAGAAACTGTCGCTCCGCTTCCACACCGGATGCCGCGGTGAGCGCCGCAATCTGCGCCGGCGTCGCCAGCCCCGGCATCGGTTCTCCCGCCACGTGCGCGGCGTCGGATCCAGCAGTATGGGATCCGTCGTGCGACTCCCCAGCCAGGGTCGGCCGTGTCATCCAGGTCATCGAGGGTTCGGGGGAGAACTGCGGCAGGCCCCAGACAGCGAGCCACCCGGCCATCTGCCCACTCTGCTTGGCCTGCGTCGTGGCGATGTCGTAGGCCAGCAGCCGCACCGGTGCATCCTCGGTGCGATCGCGAATGATCAGGGCGAGTTCGACGCCCTGGTCGTGATGCACCTGCATGTCCCGGGCGAAGCCCGCCTCGGCGCTCGTCGTGTCCGGCGTGGCGTCCGCGATTGTGCTGAGCCGCCCCGCCGAGAAGGCTGCGGCGCCCACGACGAGCGCTGTGACGACCACCGTGACGACCATGAAAAGTGTGCGACGCCGGCGTGAGGGATGAACATCCGCTGTGCTGGCGGACGGCGGATTGTCAGCGGTCACGGGGTCGTGCGTTCTAGGAGACCTTGCCGGGGGCGTCGATCGCGCCCGTGCACGGTGCGGTGTTTTCGGGCACGTTGACGCTCTTCCAGAATTCGGTGAAGAACTCGCCGATGCGGGGGTCGCCGGCGCTGTCCACCTGAAGCTGTGCGTTCCAGCCGCTGAGCACGATCGGTGCCGGAATTCCTTCGAAGGGAGAGAGCACGACGTAGGTCGAGGGCAGTTCGGCCTTCAGCGTGGCGAGCTCGGCATCGGAGATCGACGGGTCGTAGGTGACCCAAATGGCGCCGTGCTCGAGTGAGTGCACGGCGTTCTCGTTGGGAACGGCCTGCTCGTAGACTCCGCAGTTGAGCCAGGCCAGGTTGTGCTCGCCGCCAGCCGGCGGCGTCTGCTCGTAGGTGACGGCGGTCTCGACGTGGCTGGCCGTGTTGCTGAACGTCTCGACGCCGTCGATCGTCGACGCGTCCCCCGCGCCGCCGCCCGCATAGTTGGCGGCCTTCGGGGTGAGCACGAAGGCAGTGACGATGAGTGCGATGATCGCGACCACGGCCACCGCGCCGCCGACGATGCCAATCAGACGGTTACGCTTGCCGCGCTTTTGCTGGCGGTGATACTCCTCCAGCTTTTTCGTGCGCTTTGCGGCGCGTTCCTGCTTGAGCGACGCTTGGTTGACGGGGGAACCGGGCTGGGGGGTCACGAGGGCCTCTCTGTTGGAGCTACTTCCATTCGAACGTAACAGTCGCCCCTGTGGCTTCCCCCGATGCCGCTCTCACAGTTCTTTCTCAGGCTGGTCGGCGGCTCTCGGCGCCCGATAGACTGGGTGGGTGTCCGTTCATTCGCCGTGTTGTTGCTGTCGCTAGCCGACCCTCCACGAACCCGTTCGGCCGCCGTTCGGTGTGCAACCCTGATGCCGCGCCTGTTTGAACGCGCGCGGCTCGACCCTGCTGCTTGACCAAAGGAATTCCCCATGAAAATCGCAGACACCGTCCTTGACCTCATCGGTGACACCCCGTTGGTTAAACTCCACAAGGTCACCGCCGGACTGACCGCGACGGTGCTCGTGAAACTCGAATACCTGAACCCGGGCGGCTCGGCCAAAGACCGCATCGCTGTGCGCATCATCGACGCCGCCGAGCGCGAGGGCCTTCTGAAACCCGGCGGCACGATCGTCGAACCCACCTCGGGCAACACCGGCGTAGGCCTGGCCCTGGTGGCTCAGCAGCGCGGCTACAAGTGCGTGTTCGTGCTGCCCGATAAGGTCGGCGAGGACAAACGCAACGTGCTCACGGCGTACGGCGCCGAGATCGTGGTGACGCCGACATCCGTTGCCCCTGAAGACCCCGAGTCGTACTACAGCGTCTCCGACCGGCTGGCCCGGGATATTCCGGGCGCGTTCAAGCCCAATCAGTACTTCAACCCGAACGGCCCGCTCAGTCACTACGAGACGACCGGCCCTGAGATCTGGCGTGACACCGACGGCACGGTCACCCACTTCGTCGCCGGCGTCGGCACCGGCGGCACCATCACCGGAACCGGTCGCTACCTGCGCGAGGTGTCGAATGACGCCGTACGCATCATCGGCGCCGACCCTGAGGGCTCGGTTTACTCCGGCGGCACCGGCCGCCCCTACCTGGTCGAGGGTGTCGGTGAAGACTTCTGGCCGGGCGCCTACGACCCCACGGTCGTGCACGAGGTGATCGCCGTCTCCGACGCCGACTCCTTCGCCATGACCCGCAGGCTCGCCCTCGAAGAGGGAATCCTCGTCGGCGGTTCAAGCGGAATGGCCGTCGTGGCCGCCCTACGCGCCGCCGAGAAGCTCGGCCAAGGCGACACCATCGTGGTGCTGCTGCCCGACGGCGGTCGCGGCTACCTCGGCAAAATCTTCAACGACGGGTGGATGCGCAGCTACGGTTTCAGCAACGCCCCCGCCGGTCACACCGTCGCGAATTTGCTCGAATCGAAGACCGGGAGGCTGCCGGACCTGGTCTATGTGCACCCGAGCGACACCGTGCACGATGCGATCGAAACCATGACCAGCCAGGGTGTGTCGCAGCTGCTCGTGCTGAGCGCCAAGCCGCCCGTCGTGATGGGCGAGGTACTCGGAGCGGTCGACGAACGCGCCCTGATGGGCCTGGTCTTCTCCGGCGACGCGAAACTCACCGATCGGGTTGGCTCCATCGTCGGCGACGCGCTGCCGCTGATCGGCGTCAACGAGCCGGTCGCCGCCGCGCGCGCCGCCTTCGCCGAGCACGATGCGCTGCTCGTCACCGACGGCGGCAAGCCGCTCGGCGTCATCACCCGGCACGACCTGCTCAGCTACCTGAGCGTCTAATTTCTACAGAGGGAGCAATCATGAACTTCGACACGATCGCCATCCACGCCGGTCAGGAATTCGACCCGACCACCGGCGCCGTCATTCCGCCGATCTACCAGACCTCCACCTACGTGCAGGACGGCATCGGCAACCTGCGCGGCGGCTACGAGTACAGCCGCGGCGGCAACCCCACGCGCACCGTGCTCGAATCGCTCCTCGCAGCGCTGGAAGGCGGCAAGCACGGACTGTCCTTTGCCAGCGGACTCGCCGCCGAAGACACCATCCTGCGTGCCATCCTGGCACCTGGCGACCACGTGGTGCTCGGCAATGACGTCTACGGCGGAACCCACCGCCTCATCAGCAAGGTGCACGGTGCCTGGGGGGTGCTCAACACCACCGTCGAGATGAGCGACCTCGCGGCGGTCGAGGCGGCCATCCGCCCCGAAACGAAGATCCTCTGGGTGGAGACCCCGAGCAACCCGCTCATGAAGATCAGCGACATTGCGGCGCTCGCCGAGATCGCGCATCGACACGGCGTGGTCGCGATCGTCGACAACACCTTTGCGTCACCGGCGCTGCAGCATCCGCTTGAATTCGGCGCTGACGTGGTGGTGCACTCGACCACGAAATATCTCGGCGGTCACTCCGACGTGCTCGGCGGCGCCCTCATCATCAACGACGACGAGCTCTACGCGAAAGCCCAGTTTCTGCAGTTCGCGGCCGGCCCCGTCTCAGCACCGCTGGACTCCTGGCTCACCGTGCGCGGCATCAAGACGCTCTCGGTGCGCATGGAACGGCACTGCAAGAACGCCCAGGCCATCGCCGAATACCTCGACGGCCACCCCGCGATCGCTGCCGTCTATTACCCGGGACTGCCCGGCCACCCCGGTCACGAGCTGGCCAAGAAGCAGATGTCCGGCTTCGGCGGCATGATTTCCGTTGCGTTCGTCGGTGGCGCGGCAGCCGCGCGCCTATTCGCCGAGTCGATGCACCTGTTCCAGCTGGCCGAATCGCTCGGCGGCGTTGAGTCCCTCGTGAACTATCCCTCGGAAATGACGCACGCCTCGGTGCGCGGCACCGAGCTGGAGGTGCCCGACAACATCGTGCGCCTCTCGGTCGGCATCGAGGACGTCGCCGACCTCATCGCCGACCTCGAGGCCGCCCTGCCGCGCGCCTGACCCCGCCTGCTTTTGGGACGGGGCCCGGGCCCGTCCCGAAAACGGGGGTCAGGGTTGGCGGGAGAAGGCGGAGGCTCGACGCACCTGGTCGGGGGTGGGGCGGATGCCGGTGTACAGGTAAAACTGCTCCTCGGCCTGCAACGCCACCACCTCGGCGCCGGTGATGACCGGTTTGCCGAGCTTTCGCGCCCCCACGATGAGTGGCGTTTCAGCGGGGGAGGCCACCACGTCGAAGACCACGCTCGCTGCGTCGATCGCGGCGGCTGGGAAGGACGTGTGATCGGCGTCGGCGCCGCCGGCCATGCCGACCGGCGTCACATTGACGATCAGGTCGGCGGTGAGCACGCCCACCTCGGATGCCCACTCATAGCTGTACAGCGCGGCTAGGGCGCGGCCGGTGACCTCGTTACGCGCCACGATGGTTCCCCGGTCGAAGCCGGCATCGTGCAATGCCGCTGCGACGGCCTTCGCCATGCCGCCGCTTCCGCGCAGAATGACGGAGTATTCGCGCGGCACCTCGTGCTCGGCCAGCAGCCGCTGCACGGCGGAATAGTCGGTGTTGTATGCGGTCAGGTGGCCGCCATCGTTCACGATGGTGTTGACCGAGTCGATGGCTGACGCCGAGGCATCCATGTCGTCGACGAGGGCGATGACGTCTTCCTTGTAGGGCATCGACACCGCACAGCCCCGAATGCCGAGCCCCCGCACACCAGCGATAGCATCGGCCAGGTTGGTTGGAGCGAAGGCCTTGTAGATGAAGTTCAGGCCCAGCTCCTCATAGAGGTAGTTGTGAAACCGGGTGCCCAGGTTACTCGGCCGGGCCGACAGCGAGATGCATAGGGTCATGTCCTTGTTCAGAATTGGCATGACTCCAGTGTGACCTGTTTGCGGACCGCGCCGGATCGGTGTCCTTGCCCGGTCGCAACAATCCAACGGCCTGTCCGCCAGGCTTCAGGGACTACTTATAGGGCGGGCGTCAGCAGAAGCCGGCCCCGTGAGAAAACTCCCCGCTGGGCGCAGCCACGTCAGGAAGGTGTGTGTTGCGGTTGCAACACGGCGAGGCCGGCCTCACGAAAAGGCGCGAGCGCAGCGCTGTCCGCCGCGGTATCCGTGATCAGGGTGTCAAAGGAACGAAGTGGCCCGACCTGGCCGAGGTGTACCTGGCCGAGCTTGGACGCGTCGGCCACGATGATGGAGCGGGTCGTCGCCGCGAGCATGAGCTTCTTGGTGCCCGCCTCGGGCAGGTTGATGTTCGTGACGCCGTGCTCGGCATCTACACCGTTGCAGCCGATGAAGGCTAGGTCGGCGTGTACCTGGCTGAGCACGGAGGAGGCGAGTGGTTCCACGAGCGAGTGCTGACGCGGGCGCAAGGAACCGCCGGTCACGATCACGGTGAAGCGGGGGATGGCTGGCTCCAGCTCGAGTGCGATGCTCAGCCCGTTCGTGATAATCACTACGTCGGTCAATTCTTGGCGGGCCACGAGGGCACGGGCGATCGCGAGGGTGGTCGAGCCAACGTCGAGGATGACGCTCTGCCCGGTTGAGACGAGGCCGGCCGCGAGCGAGCCAATTTGTTGTTTGGGTATGACGGACGAAGCGAGCGCCTGTTCGAAGGAGGACTCGATCATTGGCTGCCCGGAAGAGCCTCGGGCGAGCACTGCCCCGCCGTGTACGCGTTGGACCGCTCCTGCAGTTTCGAGCGCATCGAGATCCGCTCTGGCCGTGACACCGGACACGCCAAAGGTCTCCCGCAATTCGCGAACCTGCACGAAACCGCGTTCGTCGATGAGCCTGTGGATCTGCTCGCGCCTGACGGGCCCCGGTAGCCCGTCGCGGTCGGGTGACGTCGACGGTGCGGTCGTCGGGCTCTGCAAGGGGTCGAGGGAAGCCATGCCTCCATCTTTACTTACTTCGTCATTTCTTTCAATTCGAAAGTCTCTGGTTTCGGAAAGTAAAATCAGATACTGTAGAAACTGCCATGAGACACGCAGACTTCATCGCCGACGCCGGCATCGCTCGACAGCAGCACACCCTGGCCGACGGTCGAGACCTCTTCTACTTCGACGATCCTGACACCACGCTGTCGCCGGATCGGGCCGCCGATGTGCGCGAACTTGATCAGCGCCCCGCCACTGCCAGCATGCGGCAGGACCCACTGAGCGCGGAATGGGTGTCGATCGCTGCCGCCCGGCAAAACCGGGTGTTCCTGCCGCCGGCGCACCTTGATCCGCTGGCACCGTCAACCCCGGACAATCCGTCCGAGGTGCCGAGCAACTATGACGTGGCAGTCTTCGAGAACAAGACCCCGTCTTTCGGCCCGCTACTAACGGATGCCGACGCCCCGGCCGGTCTCGCGGATCTCGCCACGATCGGTCTGGGGCGCACCCGCACGTCCGTTGGACGCTGTGAGGTCGTCTGCTTCAGCCCGGAAAACGAGGGATCGTTCGCGAGCCTCTCGGCCACTCGTGCTCGCACGGTGATTGAGGCGTGGGCTGAGCGCACGTATGCACTGTCGAGCCTGCCCGGCATCGAGCAGGTCTTTCCGTTCGAGAATCGCGGCGAGGCGATCGGCGTGACGCTACGGCATCCGCACGGCCAGATCTATGCATATCCCTACGTGACCCCGCGCACGCGGCAGCTGATCGAGTCGCTCGACGTCTATGGGCCGACGTTGTTCGCGGATATCCTGACTCTTGAGCAGGCCGGTGACCGTGTCGTTCTGCAGGGGGCGTATTGGACTGCTTTTGTTCCCTTCGCGGCTCGTTGGCCGATCGAAGTGCATATGCTCCCGAACCGGCACGTGCCTGACTTCGCCGCCACCACCCTCGCAGAGCGCGACGAACTGGCGGTGCTCTACCGGCGCCTCCTGCGTGGAATCGACGCCATCTACTCGACGCCGACCCCGTACATCGGGGCCTGGCACCAGGCGCCCGTGCACGTCCGACGCTCGGAGATTCGACTGATGCTGCAGGTGACGAGCCCGCGTCGAGCCGAGGACAAGCTCAAGTACCTCGCCGGGTCGGAAGCCGCGATGGGGGCCTGGATCGGCGACGTCACCCCCGAACAGGCCGCGATGACGATTCGCGAGGCGATCGAGCGGGCCGACGCAGCGGATGCCGCGGCATCCGCTGCCGCTACTCCGCCCGCCCGCACAGCGACCCCGGAGAAGCCCCACCATGACTAACCTGTGCAGCAGTGCGAGAGCAGGATTTGCAGCCCGGTTCGGGCGTGCGCCTGATGGACTCTGGTCGGCCCCCGGTCGGGTCAACCTGATCGGCGAGCACACCGACTACAACGAGGGATTCGTGCTGCCTCTTGCGATCGACCGGCGCACGATTGTTGCTCTCGCTCCGCGCGACGACCGGCTGATGCGAGTCGCGAGTTCCTTCGCTGAACGGACCGTCGAGCTTGGACTGGACGACCTCATCCCGGAGAATCTGGCCGACTGGTCGGCGTACCCGCTCGGCATCGCCTGGGCGCTCGGGCAATTCGGCGCCGATCTCGGCGCGGTGACCGGCTTCGACGCGTACATCGTCTCCGACGTACCGGTCGGTGCCGGCCTGTCATCGTCCGCCGCGATCGAGTGTGCCGTGGCGGTTGCCCTGAATGACCTCTGGCAGCTCGGTCTCGAGCTGCGCACCCTCGCACTGGCCGGGCAGTTCGCCGAAAACCAGGTAGTTGGCGCACCCACGGGCATCATGGACCAGTCTGCGTCGCTGCTCGGCCGCGTCGACGCCGTCGTGTTTTTGGACTGTCGGAGTCTGCACGCCGAGGTCATTCCGTTGGGTTGTGACCCGGCCGGTCTCGACCTGCTGATCATCGACAGCCAGGTGAGCCACGCCCACTCAACCGGCGGCTATGCCTCACGCCGAGCATCCTGCGAGCTGGGCGCGCGACTGATGGGCGTGCCGGCCCTTCGTGATTTGGGGGTCAGTGACCTCGCCAGGGCGGCCGAGTTGCTCGATGACGAGACCTTTCGCCGGGTGCGTCACATCGTGACCGAGAATCAGCGCGTTCTGGAAACAGTGCAGACGCTCCGTGAGCAGGGGCCGACCGCGATCGGTGCGTTGCTGGATGCCTCGCACCTGTCGATGCGGGACGACTTTGAAATCTCGGTTCCCGAACTCGACCTCGCCGTGGAGACCGCGCGCGCGGCCGGTGCGATCGGCGCCCGAATGACCGGCGGCGGGTTTGGCGGGGCCGCGATCGCGCTCATTCCCAGCGGACTGCGCCCCGTCATCGAAGCCGCGGTCGGCGCCGCGTTCACCGCGCGGGGCTACGTCGCCCCGGTCATGTTCGTGGTTCGGGCAGCGGATGGAGCGCACAAAGTGGAGTAGCTGGCGGATCGAGCCACCTTCCGGATAGAGACGTCGGCCGCCAGCTGGCCAGCATGTGACTGTCACATCTGTCGTGCGCCGGGGCATAATAGGGTGGGTCGCAATTGTGACCGTGCACATTCCAACGGGGGTGATGGTGTCCGAGAACCTGCCCACGGGACGCGCCCCGAGCATTCGCGACGTGGCACGCCTAGCCGGGGTCTCGCACCAGACTGTGTCGCGCGTACTCAACGCCCACCCCAGCATCCGGGAATCGACCAAACTGCGCGTTCAGCAGGTCATCGACGACCTGCAATACCGACCGAACAGCGCCGCACGGGCTCTGGTCAAGGGGCAGTCCCGCACGATCGGCGTGCTGTCGGCAATGAGCGCGGAATACGGTCCGGCGAGCAGTATTGCGGCGATCCAGGATGCTGCCAGGGAGGCTGGATATTTCGTGAACACAGCCAATATCTCTCGGGGGGAACCCTCGTCGATCCAGGCTGCCGTTGACCACCTGATGGACCAGTCGGTGGAGGGCATCGTCGTCATCGCACCCCAGGTACGGGTCATTGAAGCCATCGAAAAGCTGTCCATCGCCGTGCCGTATGTGACGCTGCAGTCCACCGGTGTTGCAGACAAGCACGCCCTCTCTGTTGACCAGATAGCTGGCGCCCGCCTCGCCACTCGACATCTCATCGACCTCGGACACCGCAACATCTATCACCTCGCTGGACCGCAGGACTGGATCGAGGCTGAGGCGCGCATGCGCGGATTCCTCGAGGAAATGGGGGCGAATGACGTCCCAACTACCGCGCCAATCCTGGGCGACTGGACCGCCGGCTTCGGATACCATGCCGGGCGCGAGCTGCTCCGGGTGCGCGATTTCACTGCAATTTTCTCGTCCAACGACCAGATGGCGCTCGGGCTCATGCACGCCATCCGCGACGCCGGGCTCGATATTCCGCGCGACGTCAGCATCGTTGGATTCGACGACATTCCTGAGGCTGCACACTTCTGGCCGCCACTGACCACCGTGCGCCAGGACTTCGCCGAGCTCGGACGTCGCTGCATCGCCCTGCTCCTGGCCAACATCACCGGTGGCGCGAACGAAGCTTCGTCGAGCCCGCTCATCCCCGAGCTCGTGGTGCGGTCGTCTACGGCCCCGCCCGCGTGGTAGCGGCCAGTCGGACTTCCCTGCGCTAACCAGCCTCGTTTCGGCGTCGTTATCCAAACGAGATAAAAGGGTATTGACAGGCGAATCGAGTCTGGGCCAAAGTGAACTCATCAATGTGACCGTTCACATTTCGATGATGACCTGTGGTAATCCATCGCGACGGGACGTCGCCTTGCGTTCGCACCAGAACCGACAAAGGAGTCAATTTCGTGACCACCGCGCCCCGCCCATCTGCCGGAGAATCGGTCGACCCTGCAGCAAGCGCTGTGGCGGTGGCTGACGCCGAGTCTTACGTCATCGGCGTCGACTTCGGAACTCTCTCCGGCCGGGCCGTGGTCGTACGCGTCTCCGATGGTGTCGAGCTTGGCTCCGCCGTCCTGGATTATCCCCACGCGGTCATGGACACGACCCTCGCCGCGACTGGTGAGGCGCTTCCGCCCGAGTGGGCACTTCAAGTACCCGCGGACTACGTGGCTGTGTTGCAGAGTGCGGTTCCGGCCGCCGTCGCAAGCGCTGGCATCGACCCATCTCGCGTCATCGGAATCGGGACCGACTTCACTGCATGCACGATGGTTCCCGTACTCGCCGACGGTACGCCACTCAACGAGCTCGCCGAATACGCGGGCCGCCCGCACGCGTATGTGAAACTCTGGCGCCACCACGCGGCACAGGGCCAGGCCGATCGCATCAATGACCTCGCGACCTCGCGCGGTGAGAGCTGGCTGCCGCGTTACGGCGGGCTGATCTCGAGCGAATGGGAATTCGCCAAGGGACTCCAGCTTCTCGAGGAAGACCCCGAGCTCTACAACCGTATGGACCACTGGGTCGAGGCCGCCGACTGGATCGTCTGGCAGCTGACCGGGCGTTACCTGCGCAATGCCTGCACTGCTGGATACAAAGGCATCCTGCAGGACGGCGAGTACCCGAGCGAGGCCTTCCTCGGCACGCTCAATCCGGCCTTTTCACGCTTTGCCCTCGACAAAGTGGCGCACGAGATCGGTCAGCTCGGCGCATCCGCTGGCTCGCTGTCGGCCGAGGCCGCAGCCTGGACGGGGCTCCCCGAAGGCATTCACGTGGCAGTCGGCAACGTGGACGCCCACGTGACAGCCCCGGCCGCGCAGGCTGTGAATCCCGGCCAAATGGTGGCCATCATGGGTACCAGCACCTGCCAAGTGATGAACTCCGACCGTCTCGCCGAGGTGCCGGGGATGTGCGGCGTCGTCGACGGCGGCATCATCTCCGGGCTTTACGGCTACGAGGCCGGCCAATCCGGCGTTGGCGACATTTTCGCATGGTACGTCAATAACCAGGTACCGGCGGCATACGTGGAAGAGGCCCGCGCGCTCGGCCGCAGCGTGCATGAGTACCTCACCGAGCTCATCAAAGACCAGCCCGTTGGCGGGCACGGGCTCGTGGCGCTCGACTGGCACAGCGGTAACCGCTCAGTACTCGTCGACCACGAACTCTCCGGGCTAGTCATCGGCATGACCCTCACTACCCGGCCCGAAGAGATTTACCGTGCACTGCTGGAAGCAACGGCCTTTGGCACCCGCGCCATCGTGGAAACATTCAACGACAGCCACGTGCCGGTGACCGAGTTCATCGTGGCCGGCGGCCTGTTGAAAAACGCGTTCCTAATGCAGATTTACAGCGATATTCTCCGCATGCCCATCAGCACTATCGCGAGCGATCAGGGCCCCGCGCTTGGCGCGGCTATTCACGCCGCCGTTGCTGCCGGCGCATACCCCGACGTGCGCGCGGCCGGCGAGAAGATGGGCAAGCTCAACAAAAACGTCTATGTGCCCAACGAGGCGTCTTCGGCGGCGTATGACGAGCTATTCGCGGAATACACGCGGCTGCACGATTATTTTGGTCGCGGCGAAAACGACGTTATGCACCGCCTCAAGGCCCTCAAGCGTCGGGCTACGGTCACCGCACGGGAAGCGCTGGTGTCGGTATGAGTACCTACGGACCCCAGATCGAAGTAGCGATCGCCCGCGTTCGCGCCGAGATCACCCGCCTGCACGCCGAGCTGTTCCGCAATGGACTCGTGGTCTGGACCGGTGGCAACGTTTCCGGCCGTGTGCCGGGCGCGGAGCTCTTCGTGATCAAGCCCAGCGGAGTCGACTATGCCGACCTGGCTCCCGAGAACATGATTCTCTGCGACCTCCAGGGAAATGTCATCCCGGGCACGCCCGGCGCCGACCGTTCGCCGTCGAGTGACACCGCGGCGCACGCATACGTCTATCGGAACATGCCTGACGTTGGGGGCGTCGTGCACACGCATTCCACTTACGCCACGGCCTGGGCCGCCCGTAACGAAGCCATCCCGTGTGTGATCACGGCCATGGCCGATGAATTCGGTGGCCCGATTCCGGTGGGACCGTTCGCGATTATCGGTGATGATTCGATCGGCCGCGGCATCGTCGAGACCCTCGCCGGCCACCGTTCGCGGGCCGTGTTGATGGCTAACCACGGGCCGTTCACGATTGGTAAGGACGCCCGGGACGCAGTGAAGGCCGCCGTGATGGTGGAAGACGTGGCCCGCACGGTGCAGCTCGCCCGAGCGGGCGGCGACCTCGTTCCCATTTCGCAGGATTCCATCGATTCCCTATTTGCCCGATACCAGAACGTCTACGGACAAGCACCGCAGGGAGCACTGAAGTAATGGCATCTCTCACCACGACCCTCGACCAATACGAGGTTTGGTTCCTCACCGGAAGCCAGAACCTGTACGGCGAAGAAACCCTGCGCCAGGTGGCCGAGCAATCCCAGCAAATCGCTCGGGCGCTCCACTCATCGACCGCCGTCCCGGTCAATGTGGTCTGGAAGCCGGTGCTAAAAGACTCCGAGTCCATCCGCCGTGCAGCCCTTGATGCCAATGCCGACGACCGCGTTATCGGCCTGATCGCCTGGATGCATACGTTTTCCCCGGCCAAGATGTGGATCGCCGGCCTCGACGCGCTCACCAAGCCCCTGCTGCACCTGCACACGCAGGCGAATGTCGAGTTGCCCTGGGCCGAGATCGATTTTGATTTCATGAACCTCAACCAGGCCGCGCACGGCGACCGTGAGTTCGGCTACATCCAGACTCGTCTCGGCGTGACCCGCAAGACCGTGGTCGGCCACGTGTCCAACCCGGCCGTGTCCGGCAGCATCGGCTCTTGGACCCGCGCCGCGGCTGGCTGGGCAGCCAGCCGCAGCATGAAGCTCGCCCGCTTCGGAGACAACATGCGCTACGTGGCCGTGACCGAGGGCGACAAAACCGAGGCCGAACTGCGCTTCGGCGTGCAGGTCAACACCTGGCCTGTGAACGAGTTGGCCGAGGCCGTGCACTCCGCAACGGATGCCGCCATCGACGTCTTGGTCGCCGAATATGACGACCTGTACGACGTGGTTCCCGAACTGCGCAAGGGGGGCGAACGGCACGAGTCGCTGCGCTACGGCGCCGCGATCGAGCTGGGGCTGAAGAGCTTCCTCGAGGCCGGCGACTTCGCCGCGTTCACCACGAGCTTCGAAGACTTAGGCGCCCTGCGCCAACTGCCCGGCCTTGCCGTTCAGCGCCTGATGGCCCAGGGCTACGGCTTCGGCGCAGAGGGCGACTGGAAGACATCCGTTTTGGTGCGTGTTGCCAATGTGATGGGTTCCGGCCTTCCGGGCGGCGCGAGCCTGATGGAGGACTACACCTACGACCTCACCCCCGGCGCCGAGTTGATTCTCGGTGCTCACATGCTCGAGGTGAGCCCCTCGCTCACCAGCGAACGGCCGACGCTCGAGATCCATCCGCTCGGTATCGGCGGCCGCGAAGACCCCGTGCGCCTGGTCTTCAACACCGACCCCGGCCCCGCCGTGGTTGTGGCGATGAGCGACATGCGCGATCGATTCCGCCTGGTGGCGAATGTGGTCGAGGTTGTCGAGCCGACAGCCGCGCTGCCGAACCTGCCGGTGGGACGCGCCGTCTGGCGCCCCGAACCCGACTTCGCCACCTCGGCCGCTGCCTGGCTCACCGCCGGCGCCGCCCACCACACCGTGATGTCGACCGCCGTCGGCATCGAGGTTTTCCACGATTTCGCCGAGATAGCTCGAACCGAGCTTCTTGTGATCGATAAGACCACCACCCAGCGGGATTTCACGCGTGAGGTGCGTTGGAACCAGGCCTACTACCGACTGGCGCAAGGCCTGTAGCGGGACCAACATTACCAGCACTATCTCAATCACCGCCTTGACATCATCGTCGAAAATATAGAAATTCGAAGGGAAACACAGTGAAGACACGAAAGGTCCTTATCGGCATTGCTGCCATTGGACTCGCACTCACGCTCGCGGCCTGCTCGGGAACCCGTGGTGGTTCGACCACCACGACTGACGCTGCGGGAGCCAACAAGGGTGCGCTCGTCGGGGTGGCCATGCCAACCAAGACCTCCGAGCGGTGGATCAAAGACGGCGACGCCGTCAAAGCCGACCTGGAGGCGCTCGGTTACAAGGTCGACCTTGAGTACGCGGATGACAAGATCCCCACGCAAGTGCAGCAGATCAGCAACATGCTCACTAAGGGCGCGAAGATCCTCATTATCGCCTCAATCGACGGAACAGCGCTGAGCGACCAGCTTGACCAGGCCGGCAAGTCGGGCGTCAAGGTCATCGCATACGACCGCCTGATTAACGGCAACAAAAACGTCGACTACTACACCACGTTCGACAACTTCAAGGTTGGTGTCGACCAGGCATCCAGCCTGCTCACCGGCCTGGGCATCCTCGATGCTTCCGGTAAGGACACCAGCGAGGCCGGCCCGTTCAATGTTGAGCTGTTCGCCGGAAGCCCCGACGACAACAACGCGACGTTCTTCTTCAACGGCGCGATGGAGACCCTGCAGCCTTACATCGACAAGGGCGTTCTCAACGTCAAGAGTGGCCAGACTGGTTTCACGCAGGTCGCCACGTTGCGTTGGGACCCCTCGACAGCACAGAAACGGATGCAGAACCTCATCGCCAGCACATACTCGGACGGCAGCAAGGTTGACGGTGTGCTGTCCCCGTATGACGGCCTCTCCATCGGCATCATCTCGGCGCTGACTAGCTCGGGTTACTCCGCGGACGCCCTGCCGGTCATCACCGGCCAGGACGCTGAAGCTGCGTCGGTCAAGTCGATCATCTCGGGCCAGCAGTATTCAACGATCTACAAGGACACTCGCCAACTGGGCAAGGAAGCCGTGAAGATGGCCGATGACATCCTGAACGGCAAGACCCCGGAGGTCAACGACACGAAGAGTTATAACAACAAGGTCAAGGACGTCCCGACCTTCCTGTTCCAGCCCACCGTGGTCACCATCGACAACTACAAGGAGGTTCTCGTCGATAGCGGGTACTACACCGAAGCCGACCTGAAGTAAGTCCCCCCTCCCCAACAGGTCGTGGCGGTGGGGAACCGCCGCCACGACTACCCCTCAGGCATGAAAGAAGGAGCAACGGTGACAACCAACATTCTCGAGATGCGCGGCATCACGAAGACCTTCCCAGGTGTCAAGGCGCTCCAGGATGTCTCCCTCGCGGTCGAACGCGGCCAGATTCATGCTATTTGTGGTGAGAACGGTGCGGGAAAGTCCACCTTGATGAAGGTGCTGAGTGGCGTTTACGCGCACGGCAGTTACGACGGCGAGATCGTTTTCGAGAACGAGACCGTCGAGTTCAAGACCATCAACGAGTCCGAGGCCACGGGCATCGTTATCATCCACCAGGAGCTCGCGCTGAGTCCCTACCTGTCGATCGCCGAGAACATCTACCTCGGCAACGAGCAGCAGACGAATGGCTGGATCGACTGGAATAAGACCAACCGCGAGGCGGCCAAACTCCTCGCCAGAGTGGGGCTGAAAGACAACCCCATCACGAAAGTAACCGACATCGGCGTCGGCAAGCAGCAACTCGTGGAGATCGCGAAGGCGCTCTCCAAGGAGGTGAAGCTGCTCATCCTGGATGAGCCGACCGCCGCTCTCAATGACGAGGACTCAGCGCACCTGCTTGATCTGATCAAGCACCTGAAAGGCCAAGGGATCACCTCGATCATGATCAGCCACAAGCTGAATGAGATTAAGGCAATCGCCGACAAGGTCACGATCATCCGAGATGGCAAGACCATTGAGACCCTCGACATGCACAAGGATGAGATTTCGGAGGAGCGCATCATCAAGGGGATGGTTGGCCGAGACCTGGGGAGTCGGTATCCGGACCACACGCCGCACATCGGCGAAGAGATCCTGCGCGTAGAGGACTGGACTGTCTACCATCCACTGCACCATGATCGTATGGTCGTCAAGGACGCCAATATCCACGTGAAAGCGGGCGAGATTGTAGGCATCGCTGGCCTCATGGGGGCCGGGCGCACCGAGCTGGCGATGAGCGTCTTCGGCCACAGTTACGGGGCCAAAATCTCGGGGCGAGTGTTCAAGAATGGGGTGCTGATCAAGACCAACACGGTCTCGGCGGCCATCGGCCACGGCCTTGCCTATGCCACTGAGGACCGCAAACACTTCGGTCTCAACCTGATCGAAAATATCCAGCGCAATATCTCGCTGGCCGCGCTGCAGAAGCTGGCACGGAGCGGTTGGGTCGATGCGAACCGCGAGTCCACCGTCGCGGAAGGCTTTCTCAAAAGCATGAACATCAAGGCACCGAGCGTGGAAGCAATTACCGGCAAGCTCTCTGGCGGGAATCAGCAAAAGGTCGTGCTCTCGAAGTGGATGTTCTCAGACCCCGACGTGCTCATCCTGGACGAGCCCACCCGTGGTATCGATGTGGGTGCCAAGTACGAAATCTATGGAATCATCAATCGGCTCGCCGATGAGGGGAAGGGGGTCATCGTCATTTCTTCCGAGCTGCCGGAGCTACTCGGTATCTGCGATCGTATTTACACTCTGGCGGAGGGGCGTATCACCGCGGATGTGCCACGCAGCCAGGCCACAGCCGAATATCTCATGCAACGAATGACCCAGGAAAGGGACAAGGAAAGCTGATGACTGTCTTCAGATCCTCACTCGACTATCTCGCCGGACAACTCCGCCAGATTGGCCTGTTCATCGCTCTGATTGCCATCATCATTTTCTTCCAAGTGGCGACTTCAGGAATTACGCTGAAGCCGATCAACGTGTCGAACCTGATCGTGCAGAACAGCTACATCCTTATCCTCGCGGTCGGTATGGTCATGGTGATCATCGCGGGCCATATCGATTTGTCGGTGGGCTCGGTTGTGGCCTTCGTTGGCGCGATGTCGGGGGTCATGATCACCCAATGGCATATTCCGTGGTGGGGGGCCATCATTCTCTGCCTGATCCTGGGTGCGCTCGTGGGAATGTGGCAGGGGTTCTGGATCGCCTACTTTGGCATACCGGCCTTCATCGTCACCTTGGCCGGCATGCTCACATTCCGTGGTCTCACTCAGATTGCTCTGCAAAACCAGCAAATCTCGCCGTTCCCCGACGAGTTCCGTGCGCTTGGCAGTGGGTTCCTGCCGGACCTCGGGGGCGGAACGAGTCTGCTTGAACCGCTGACAGTGGGGCTGGGATTACTCGCAACCGTCCTGCTGGTGGCTCAGGGCGTGAGATCTCGCATGGCGCGCAGGAAGTACGACGTGGAAGATGAACCGCTAGCGTGGTTCCTGGTCAAGCTCGTGTTCACCGCTGGACTGATCCTATTGATAACGTTCCTGCTCGCCAGCTACCGTGGCACTCCGATCGTGCTCGTCGTGCTCGGCATTCTCACTGTGGGATATTCCGCAGTGATGTCTCGAAGCGTCTTCGGGCGACATGTGTACGCGCTTGGCGGGAACAGGCTCGCGGCGGCCCTCTCGGGTGTAAAGACCAAGCGGGTCACGTTCTTGCTCTTCGTTAACATGGGCGTTATCGCGGCCCTCGCCGGCCTGGTCTTCACCGCACAGCTGAACCTCGCCAATCCCAAGGCCGGTGATGGCTTCGAACTTGATGCAATTGCGGCCGTATTCATCGGTGGCGCGGCGGTTACGGGCGGTATCGGCACGGTGACCGGTGCCATCATCGGTGGCCTGATCATTGGGATCCTGAACAACGGTATGTCGATTCTCGGTGTGGGAACAGAGTTCCAACAGCTCATCAAGGGGCTCGTGCTGTTGGGCGCCGTGGCTTTCGACGTCTACAACAAGCGTCGTTCCGGCAGTCACTGACCGAATTCGACTCACGATAGAGCCCCGACTGTCTTTGGACGTCGGGGCTTTCGTGTGCCTGGGGCCGGCCGATACGACACGCCGCCCGAGATTCCACAGGCAAAATAATGTTCCGGGCGGTGACTGTGGATAACTTGGTGCAGTTCCGCGGAATCTCGGCGGTTTTGCGCCGGGGGACTGTGGGCAACGTGTGGAATGTCGGTGGATAACTACACAAATGTAATTACTGCATGTAGTGGCTATTGAGCGTAGCGATCACTAGATGTAGTATTGAAACTCTAGTCAGGCACTACAGCCCGACAGTACACTTGCTCACTTTGAACGACGATTTCTGACGAATACTCGCCGGAAATCGAAGAGTTTCATCGAACATACTTGCGAAGTATGTCGAACAGTTTTAGACTTCACCAGCCAAGAAGAAAGGCCATAACCATGGCAATCACCGTTTACACGAAGCCCTCCTGTGTGCAGTGCACGGCCACCTACCGGGCCCTCGACAACAAGGGTCTCGAGTATGAGGTGCTCGACCTCTCGGTCGACGAAAACGCCCTCGAAGCTGTCAAGGCATTGGGCTACCTGCAGGCGCCCGTCGTGATCACCGACGAAGAGCACTGGTCGGGCTTTCGTCCAGACAAGATCAACGCACTTGCCGCTCGCCTCGCGTAGCCACCACCAGCACACCCCCGTCTCAACGCGCCGCCCGATCAGAATCGCCACACTAGATGACTGACATCGTGTACTTCTCGAGCACCTCGGGCAACACTGCCCGGTTTGTCGAGAAACTCGGTCGAACGGCAGCGCGAATCCCGCTTCATGCGCGTGAGGAGCCGCTCGTTGCCCAGGAGCCGTTCGTGCTCTGCGTGCCCACCTATGGTGGCGGCAGTGTGGGCGGGGCGGTGCCCAAGCAGGTCATCAAGTTTTTGAACAACGAGACCAATCGGTCGTTGATTCGCGGCGTCATCGGCGCCGGCAACATGAATTTCGGTACGGCATACTGCCTGGCTGGCGACATCATCGCCGCCAAGTGCAAGGTGCCCCACCTCTATCGCTTCGAAGTATTTGGAACACCGGATGATGTGCGCATCGTTCACGACGGATTGGAAGAATTTTGGAAACAACAGCCGTGAAGATCACGCCCATCGATGCACCCTCGGGCATGGACTACCACTCGCTCAACGCGATGCTCAACCTGTACGGCCCGAACGGGGAGATCCAGTTCGACAAGGACCGCGAGGCGGCCCGTGAGTTCTTCCTGCAGCACGTCAACCAGAACACGGTGTTCTTTCACTCGCTGCGCGAGCGCCTCGACTACCTGGTCGAGAAGGAATACTACGAGCAGGCCGTACTCGACCAGTACTCGTTCGAGTTCATCACGAGCCTGAACGACCTCGCGTACTCCAAGAAGTTCCGTTTTCAGAGCTTCCTCGGTGCCTTCAAGTACTACACCTCGTACACGCTGAAGACCTTCGATGGCAAGCGTTACCTCGAGCGTTTCGAAGACCGCGTCGTCATGACCGCGCTGGGTCTCGCCTCCGGTGATGAGAAGCTCGCCGTCGCCCTGGTCGAAGAGATCATCGCCGGACGCTTCCAGCCCGCGACCCCCACCTTTTTGAACTCTGGCAAGGCTCAGCGCGGCGAGCTCGTCTCGTGCTTCCTGCTGCGCATCGAAGACAACATGGAGTCGATCTCCCGCGGCATCAACTCCTCGTTGCAGCTCTCCAAGCGTGGCGGCGGCGTGGCGCTGCTGCTGAGCAACATTCGTGAGGCCGGCGCGCCGATCAAGCAGATCGAGAACCAGTCCAGCGGCATCATTCCCGTGATGAAGCTGCTCGAAGACTCCTTCAGCTACGCCAACCAGCTCGGCGCCCGCCAGGGCGCGGGCGCGGTGTACCTGCAGGCGCACCACCCCGACATCATGCGTTTTCTCGACACCAAGCGGGAGAACGCTGATGAGAAGATTCGCATCAAGACCCTCTCGCTCGGCGTCGTCATTCCCGACATCACCTTCGAGCTCGCCAAGAACGACGAGTGGATGTACCTCTTCTCGCCGTACGACGTGGAAAAGGTCTATGGCGTGCCCTTCGCCGACATCTCCGTGACCGAGAAATATCACGAGATGGTCGACAACCCCCGCATCAAGAAGTCCAAGATGAAGGCGCGCGAGTTCTTCCAGACCCTCGCGGAGATCCAGTTCGAGTCGGGCTACCCGTACATCATGTTCGAGGACACCGTCAACAAGGCGAACCCGATCGAGGGTCGTATCAACATGTCGAACCTCTGCTCCGAGATTCTGCAGGTGAACACCCCGACCACGTACAACGAGGACCTCTCGTACAACGAGATCGGCAAGGACATCTCCTGCAACCTCGGCTCGATGAACATCGCCCTGGCGATGGACTCCGGCAACCTCGGTCGCACCGTGAACGCGGCCATCCGTGGCCTGAACGCGGTGTCCGAGCAGAGCCACATCAGCTCGGTTCGCTCCATCGAAGACGGTAACGACCGTTCGCACGCCATCGGCCTTGGCCAGATGAACCTGCACGGCTACCTGGCCCGCGAGCGCATCTACTATGGCAGCGAAGAGAGCATCGACTTCACCAACATCTACTTCTACACGGTGTTGTTCCACGCGTTGACGGCCTCCAACGCCATCGCCATCGAGCGCGGTGGCACCTTCGAGGGCTTCGAGAACTCCACCTACGCCTCCGGTTCGTTCTTCGACAAGTACACCGACCAGGTCTGGGAGCCGACCACCGCCCGCGGCGCCGAGCTGTTCAGCCAGGCCGGGGTGTCGATTCCCACGCAGGCGGATTGGGCCGAGCTCAAGGCATCCGTTGTGAAGCACGGTATCTACAACCAGAACCTGCAGGCCGTGCCGCCCACCGGGTCGATCTCGTACATCAACAACTCCACCGCGTCGATCCACCCGATCGCAGCGAAGATCGAGATCCGCAAGGAAGGCAAGCTGGGCCGCGTGTACTACCCGGCGCCGTTCATGACGAACGACAACCTGGACTACTACCAGGACGCCTACGAGATCGGCTACGAGAAGGTCATCGACGTGTACGCGGCGGCGACGCAGCACGTGGACCAGGGCCTCTCGCTGACGCTGTTCTTCAAGGACACCGCCACCACCCGCGACATCAACCGCGCCCAGATCTACGCGTGGAAAAAGGGCATCAAGACCATCTACTACATCCGTCTGCGTCAGATGGCCCTTGAGGGCACTGAGGTTGAGGGTTGCGTCTCGTGCGCGCTGTAACTTTTCTGAACACCGGAATGTCTATGAAGGACGAATCATGAGTAGCCCCAAGGTCAAGTTGGTGTCGCATGTTGATGCGATCAACTGGAACAAGATCGAAGATGAGAAAGATGTCGAGGTGTGGAACCGCCTCACCAACAACTTCTGGCTGCCCGAGAAGATCCCGCTGAGCAACGACATCCAGTCGTGGAACCAGCTCACCCCGGTGGAGCAGCAGCTCACCCTGCGCGTGTTCACCGGGCTGACCCTGCTCGACACGATCCAGGGCACCGTCGGCGCCGTCTCGCTCATCCCCGATGCGATCACGCCGCACGAGGAAGCCGTGTACACGAACATCGCGTTCATGGAATCCGTGCATGCCAAAAGCTACTCGTCGATCTTCTCGACCCTGAGCAACACCAAGGACATCGACGAGGCGTTCCGCTGGTCGACCGAGAACGAGAACCTGCAGCGCAAGGCCTCGATCGTGATGGACTACTACCAGGGCGACGACCCGCTGAAGCGCAAGGTGGCCTCGGTTCTGCTCGAGTCCTTCCTGTTCTACTCGGGCTTTTACCTGCCCATGTATTTCTCCAGCCGGGCCCGCCTCACCAACACGGCCGACCTCATCCGCTTGATCATTCGTGACGAAGCGGTGCACGGCTACTACATCGGCTACAAGTTCCAGAAGGGCCTTGAAAAAGAGACGCAGGAGCGTCGCGACGAGATCAAGGACTACGCCTTCAACCTCGTGTTCGAGCTGTACGAGAACGAGGTGCAGTACACGCAGGACCTGTACGACGAGGTCGGCCTGACCGAAGACGTGAAGATGTTTCTGCACTACAACGCCAACAAGGCGCTGATGAACCTCGGCTACGAGGCGATCTTCCCGAAGGACGTCTGCGACGTGAACCCGGCGATTCTCTCGGCGCTCTCACCGAACGGCGACGAGAACCACGACTTCTTCTCGGGTTCGGGTTCGTCGTATGTCATCGGCAAGGCTGTCGTGACCGAAGACGACGACTGGGACTTCTAGACGCCACTTAAGAATTCTGACTATTCGGTCAGAGCACAAAAAATAGCCCTGTCGAGCGCAGAAAGACTGCGCTCGCAGAGCCCCCGCAAGCGGGATTGTTCCTCATGAACCCATTCAGCTTACGAGAAAGTATTTGGTCTTGTCAAAACTAGTACTGACAAGACCAGCGATTGCAGGGGGTTGGCAGGGCCAGAAAGGAAGAATGATGGCAAAACGCATCGTTCGGATTCGCATCACGCGGACCATTCGTATTCAGCCCAAGAAGCGCTAAGTGCTTCGTGTGACTCTTGTACTTGGACGGCTCGGGTCCAATCGCAAGACTCACATCCCGAACGCAATCGATTGGAGGTCTGCCGTGGCCCAAAACGCCAAACAGACAAGCATCAAGGTCGCAAGAGTGGCAAGCACAGTCATGAAGGACGCACGGTACAGCGCTGCAGCCAAAACTGTCGCTGCCAGTGCCCTTGCGCAAACGAAAAAGAAGTCCGGAAAGTAGATTCAGAAACTGACGAGGAACCCAAATTTAGTTAGATCCGAGTTTGGGCTCCTCGTCATCACCGGCTGCCACCCCGACTGTGTGGCGACAGGTTCCTGTGCTGCTGCGCGATTTTTCGAAAATGCCCGCCAGAACATAGGCTGCTGACATCTCGCACTTCGGTCGAATAGCTCAGGATGCCAGCCGAGCTACGAGGCGTTCCGTGGCTTCGAGCAGGGCGGGAATGTCATTTCTGGCGGTGTTGCTCAGGATCGAGTGCGTGGTGTCGAAGTAGCGGTGCGCTAGGTGATCTCGCAGTCGGGCGATCTCGCTCCAGGGGATGCTGGGTTCAAGCTCCCGGGTTTGAAAGGTCAGATCCTTCGTCGCCTCCCCGATCTCGATCAGCCGCATGCGAATGGCATCGAAGATCAGGTCCTCGGCGGCATCCGCGCGGCTCAGATAGTCCGCGATTGCCAGGCAGGCCGCGCGGATGTCATCGACGCGTTCTCGATCGGAACGACTCACAAGGGTCTCGACTCGGTAAGCACTCTCTGCGCCATGCGGGGCTTGAGGCTATCCGCCGGGACGATGTCGACCGGCACGCCCAAGATGCGCTCGGACTCGCTTTGGAGCCGGGCCAGGCCGAACAGCCCGACGCCTGCGTCGAGGTCGACGAGCAGGTCGACGTCGCTGGAGGCAGTGTCATCGCCGCGGGCGACGCTACCGAACATGCGAACGTTGCTGGCTCCAAGCTCTTCGAGTCGGGCCACCAGTTCATCGCGGTGGCTGGCGAGCAATCGCTGGTGCGGCGACGTGGGTGCAAAGGGGGTGAGTGCCAGATCGAGCTGGAACCCGCTGGCCCGTACGAGACGTTGGAGGGTGGCCAGGGCGGGTTCTCGCTTGCCGGCCTCGTATGCACTGATTACGCTCTGCGTGACTCCGGCGCTTGCACCCAACTGAGCTTGCGTAAGACCGGCCCGTCGTCGGGCCTGCATCAGAATGGATGCAGCGGATGTCGACATGGGCAAAGTATAGCGTTTTGTCGATATCAACGGAATAGCCGGGCGGATTCGACGGTCGATGACCGGAGAGCGGACGTACGATGGCGGTGTCAGGCACGATGATTCGAGAGGGTCGCCATGGTAGAGGTACGCGTTCTCGGGGTTGCGATCGACAGCGAGGGCCAGCACATCATCCTCCTGAAACCGGTCGGAGAGCCGCAGGCCGTTGGAACCGTGCTGGCGATTGTGGTCGGGGAAGCGGAGGCGACTTCGACGCTGATCGCCCTCAGCGGTGAGGAGCCGCCACGACCGTTGTCACACGATCTGATGAAGACGCTGATCGACACCGTCGGCGCCCACTTCGAGCGAGTCGACGTCACCCGCATCGACCAGGGAATCTTCTACGCCGAGATCACTCTTCGCATTGCGACCGGCTCATTCGTGCTCGATGCCCGGCCCTCGGATTCCGTCGCACTCGCTCTGCGCGCCGGAGCACCGATCTTCGTCGCCGAGGACGTCTTGCAGGCCGAGGGCATTCCCGCCGCGATGGTTGAATCTGGACGCAACGTGGAGGAGGCGCCTGTCCGGGAGCAGTCGCTCGACGAATTCAAGGATTTTCTGGAGCACGTCGACCCGGAGGACTTTCAGAGCTGACGCCGCGGCGCCCGCACGCTCAGCCGATCGTCGTGGTCATGGCCTGAGTCTGCCAGAACGCGCGCACGATGGCGGTGACAAAGAGCACTGGTGCGATGGCTCCGACCGGGACTAACGTGAGGGCGTGCCCGCTGCTGTGGTTGACGCCCGAAGCGCTCACGCCGCCGGCGTGCAGCGCCTTCTGGAGAGCTACCTGGCCGTCCCGGTCACGGCTCCGATTCGACTGGCCAAGCGCACCTCGAATCTGTTCCGAACCCGAACGAAGACCCGTGCTTCAGGCCTCGACACGTCGGGGTTGACGGCCGTCATCGCGGTCGATGTGGCGGCGCGAACGGCCGACGTGGCCGGCATGTGCACCTACGAAGACCTGGTCGCCGAGACGCTGCGCTTCGGACTGGCGCCGCTCGTCGTGCCACAGTTGAAAACCATCACCCTCGGCGGCGCGGTCACCGGCCTCGGCATTGAGTCCACCTCGTTCCGCAACGGCCTGCCCCACGAGTCGGTGCTCGAACTGGACGTCCTCACCGGCGCCGGAGAAGTGCTCACCGTATCATCGAGCGAGAACATCGTGCTGTACCGCGCATTCCCCAACTCCTACGGAACTCTGGGCTACGCGGTGCGCCTGCGCATCGAACTCGAACCCGTCAAACCCTTCGTCGCTCTCGCGCACGTGCGGTTCCACTCGCTCGTCGATCTGGTCGCCGCTATAGACGGCATCATGGCCACCGGCAGCCTCGACGGCGTCGCCGTTGACTATCTCGACGGCGTGGTGTTCAGCGCCGACGAAAGCTACCTCTGCGTGGGTAGACAGACTGGCGCGCCCGGCCCGGTCAGCGACTACACCGGCCAACAGATCTACTACCGCTCCATCCGGCACAAGACCCATGATCGCCTCACGATCTACGACTACCTGTGGCGCTGGGACACGGACTGGTTCTGGTGCTCTGAGGCGTTTGGCGCGCAGCATCCGCTGCTTCGCCGGTTCTGGCCCGCGCGCTACCGCCGCAGCAGCTTCTACGCCACGCTGATGCGGATCGAACAGCGATTCCACCTTGGCGATCGACTTGAGAAATTGCACGGCAAGCCGCCCCGCGAGCGAGTCGTGCAAGACGTTGAGCTGCCCCTGGAGCGGTGCACGGAATTTCTGGATTGGTTCCTCGAGACCGTACCGATCGCTCCGATTTGGCTGTGCCCGCTGCGCTTGAGAGCCGACGACCGCTGGCCGCTCTACCCGATTCGACCGCGACAGAGTTACGTGAACGTCGGGTTCTGGTCGACGGTGCCGGTTGGGCGCGCCGAGGGGGAGACGAACCGGCTGATCGAACGAAAGATCGGCGACCTTCACGGGCACAAATCGCTCTACTCTGACTCCTATTACTCACGGGAGGAGTTCGACGAACTCTACGGCGGAGATGCCTATCGGGCCGCGAAGGAGCGGTACGACCCCGATTCCCGTCTCCTCGACCTCTATGCGAAGGCGGTGCAACGACAATGACCACGTTCAAGGATCAGGCGACACAGACGACGGATGCCCCGGCCGGCAAGTTCACCCTCGCGCAGGTTCTGGAGATTCTGGCCGGCGGTCGCCTCCCGGTGAGCTTCACCGCTTACGACGGGAGCACGGCGGGACCGCCGGATGCGCCGTTCGGGCTGGACCTTCTGGCCCCGCGCGGCACGACCTACCTCGCTACCGGCCGCGGCGACCTCGGACTGGCCCGCGCCTATATCGCCGGCGACCTCGACATCCACGGTGTGCACCCCGGTGACCCCTATGAGCTGCTCAAGGCGCTCGCCATCAGCCTCGAGTTCACCCGGCCACCCGCGCGGATGATGGTGGACATCATCCGCTCTATCGGTGTGAGGCAGTTGCGCCCGATCAGTCCGCCGCCGGAAGAAGCGCAGGCTCGATGGCGCCGCGTCGCCAGCGGGCTGCGGCACAGCAAGACACGTGACGCCGAAGCGATCCACCACCACTACGACGTGTCGAACCGGTTTTACGAGTGGGTGCTCGGGCCATCGATGACGTACACCTGCGCCTGCTACCCAGACAGCGACGCCCCCCTCGACCAAGCACAGGAGAACAAGTACCGGCTCGTGTTCGAGAAGTTGCGGTTGAACCCCAGCGACCGCTTGCTCGATGTCGGCTGCGGCTGGGGCGGCATGGTGCGCTACGCCGCACGCCGCGGCATCCGCTCCACCGGTGTGACGTTGTCGAGAGAGCAGGCTGAGTGGGCGCAGCGGGCCATCGCCGACGAGGGCCTGAGCGATCTGGCGGAGGTTCGATTCGGTGACTACCGCGACATCACCGAAACCGGCTTTGACGCCGTGTCATCCATCGGGCTGCTCGAGCACATCGGTGTGCGCAACTATCCGTCGTACTTCGGCTTTCTGCAGGCCAGGCTGCGCCCCGGAGGCTTGTTGCTCAATCACTGCATCACCCGTCCGGAAAACCGCACCGAGCCGGCGACCCGCGGCTTCATCGAACGCTATGTCTTTCCCGACGGAGAGCTCACCGGCTCGGGCCGGATCATCAGCGAGGCGCAGGATGTGGGTCTGGAGGTGCTGCACGAGGAGAACCTGCGTCAGCACTACGCGCTGACGCTGCGCGATTGGTGCGCCAACCTGGTCGAGCATTGGGACGAGGCGGTCGAGGAGGTCGGGCTGCCCACCGCAAAGGTGTGGGGGCTGTACATGGCGGGCTCGAGGCTCGGGTTCGAGAGCAATGGGATCCAACTGCACCAGGTGCTGATGACCAGGCCCGACGAACGTGGCGGTGTCGGCGAACTGCCGTTGCGGTCGTGGTGGACGCCGTAACCGTAGCCCGGCTCGGTGAGAAAACGGTTCAACGCGCGGCGGCCGGAGAGCCCCTCAGGTGCCGCCGCGCAGGGCCGTGATCGGCTCGATGTTGGAGGCGCGCACCGCCGGGTAGGCGCCGGCGGCCAGGCCGACGACGGTTCCGAGCAGGGCCGCGCCGATGGCGACGACGGGATCGAGGATGGGCGTCCAACCCTGCAGCAGCGACACGACGACCACCGCGAACACCCCGAGAGCCGAGCCGATCAGGCCGCCGAGCAGCCCGATCACCGCCGACTCCACGATGAACTGCCGGGCGATGTCTCGCTTGGTGGCACCCAAGGCCCGCCGCAGGCCGATCTCGCCGACCCGTTCCATCACCGAGAGCAGGGTGACGTTGGCGATGCCGAGACCGCCAGCGAGCAGGGCGAGAACGCCGAGCGTGAGAAAGACCACGTTGATGTCGGACTGAATGTTGTCTTGCAGTGACGAGGCGGTAGCTGGCGCCTGCACCGTGAAGTTCTCGGGAGCATTCGGGTCGAGCGCGATCGGTGCCTGCCGCGCTACGAGTGTGCCGGCGCCGACAGCGATTTGCACGTGCAGTTCGGCCGGAGCGGTCAGGGCGAAGTCGGCGCGGGCGGTGCCCATCGGCAGAATCACAGCGTCGAGCAGGTTGGCGCGGCGTTCGACGCCGTCGATGATACCGATGACGGTGTACGGAACGTCGCCGATGAAGATCGACGGCTGCGAGTCGACCCGGTTTATGCCAAGCGTCTCGGCGGCCCGCGCGCCGAGCACGACCACCCGATCGGCACGCTCGTCATGGCCGGCATCGAAGTAGCGCCCGGTGACGATGTTGCCGCGCACTGCCGCGAGCAGGCCCGGCGAGGTGGCGATGACGGCGGGACTCAGAGTCTGCGCGGCCGAGGGATCGTTCACCGGAACAGACGTGATGAGCTGGCCGGCCACGTCGATATCGGCCACCAGACCCGCGCGTTCCACCCCAGCCAGGCGATCGAGCCGCTCCGGGGCATCCCACGGCAGCCGACTGGTGGCCTGCTCGGCGCCGCTCGAGTTGCGGGTCGTGGCCGGTTCGATCATGACCTGGGTCGCCGAAACGGCGTCGAACTGGCTGGAAATCTGCCCGGCGGCGGTTTGCGCGAACCCGATCGTGACGACGAGCGAGGCGATGCCGAGCACGGTTCCGAGGGTTGTCATGATGAGTCGGCTGGGACGTGCCCCGACGCCGTAGCTCGCCTCCACCAGCAGGTCCTGAACCGAGAACCGGTCGGCACGGCGAATGACTGGATCGATGCTGGCCAGGTCAGCGGATGCCGCCAGCTCCACCCCCGAGACAGTCTCGGGAACGGCGGCGACGCGGGAACGGCGGCGCAGCATCCGCTTGAAGGAAAACATCACGACAACTCGCTCAGGCGACCGTCGGTGATGCGCACGCGCCGCCCGGCCCGATCGCTCACCGCCTGGTCGTGGGTGATGACGATGAGGGTGAGGCCGTCGGCGTGCAGTTCCTCGAAGAGATCCATGACCTCGCCGCCGGTGGTCTCGTCGAGATTTCCGGTGGGTTCGTCGGCGAGCAGCAGCTCGGGCGAGGCGACGACGGCGCGGGCCACCGCCACGCGCTGGCGTTCACCGCCGGAGAGGGTGCCGGGCAGAAAGTCGAGGCGGTGGTTGAGCTTCACCCGGTCAAGGGCGGCACGGGCGCGGTCCTCGCGTTCGGCGCGCGGCACGCCGCTGTACAGGGTGGCGAGCAGCACGTTGTCGAGCACGGTGCGGTGCGGCAGCAGGTGAAAGGCCTGAAAGACGAAGCCGATGGTGCCGCCGCGCACGATGGCGCGCTGCTTCTCGTCGAGCAGGCTCGTGTCCCGGCCGTCGAGGTGGTATTCGCCCACGCTCGGCCGGTCGAGCAGGCCGAGCAGGTTGAGCATGGTCGACTTACCCGAGCCGCTGGGGCCGACGATCGACAGGTAGTCGCCGCGCTCCACCCGCAGGTTGACCGATTTGAGCGCCTGCACCTCGGGCGGACCGGGGAACGACCGCGTGACGTTGACCAGTTCGACGACCGGGGCTGTCAGCACCGGCCCATCACCGGCCCACCACGACGAGGTCGCCGGCCGTGAGTGAGCCATCGACGGCGGTGATCTCGACGAACCCTTCGGCGGCGAGCCCGGTCGTCACCTCGACCAGCACGGTCTCGGCGTTGTCGCCGGGGTCGAACTCGACCCGGGATTCGCCGCCAGGCCCGGCGGTCAGCGCGGCGAGTGGAACAGCGAGCACTTCGCCCTCGGTCGAGCTGACCGGGATGCGCACGCGCACGTTGCTGCCCTGCACGGCTTGGATCTGTTCGTCGGTGAGCGCGTCGGGTGCGAACAGCACGGTGAACCGGCCGCTAGCCGTCTCGCCGCTGGCCGGTTCGGCCGGCAGGATCGAGCTGATCGTGGCGGGCTGGTCGCCGTCGGGCATGGCAAGCATGGCCGGGGCGCCGACTTCGAGCAGTGCGGCGTCGCTCGCCGTGGCCGAGCCGGAGATGACCAGGGTCGCGCCGGAGACGCGCATGACCGGTCCGGTGATGCTCGATCCGCGTTTCACGCTGATCTCGTCGACGCGGCGGGGCAGGCCGGGCAGGTAGAGCACTTCGCCGGCCGGCAGGTAGGCGAGCGCGCCGTCACGGGCGTCGCTCAGGGTTTCGCCGGCGCGGGTCAAGTCGGCCTTGGCCGCGGTGACGGCGGCCTTCTCGGCGCTCGCGTCGCGGGGAGCGAGGGCTTGGGCCTGCCGTGCGAGGGCCAGGGTGACGGCGTCCTCGGCATCCGCTATCTGGGTCGGAGTGCCCGCGGCCTGCAGGTCGGCGAGGGCGCGCTGAGCGCTGCGCACCAGGTTGCCCTGTTCGACCACGTCAACGTTCGCGCTCGTGCCCTGCACGATGGTCAGCGCGCCGTTGGCACTGTCAACGGATGCCTGCGCGCTCGTGACCCCGGCTTCGGCGCTGCTCACCGCGCTCGCGACGTCGGTGCCGCCGGTGGGTGCCGGGTAGCCGACCTTGGCGTAGAGGGCAGTGACCGCGCTCGCCGTCTTCGCGTCGAACACGTCGGAGTCGAGCGCGCCGGCATCGATTCCGGCCGCGTTCAAACCCTGCTTGAACTGCAGAACATCGGGGCCGGAAACGCCGACCCGCAGGGTGCGATAGACCGGCAGGTCGCCGGGCAAGACGATCACTGGGCGCCCGGTGACCTCGAGCGCGATCGACGCGGTATCGAATATGGCGGCGACCTCGGGGACCTGCCCGGTGACAATGGGCGCGCCGGCGAGTTCGCCGGTCTCAATGCTGACCTCCACCGAATCGGCGTAGGTCGCGTCGCCGCGCATGGTGACGTCGTTGGCCAGTGTGCGGTTTTCGATGGGCACGGTGATGAGACCGCCGGTGGGAGCATCGGCATCGGCTGCGGCCTGCCCGGGTGAGACGATCAGCTGCCCGAGCCCGAGGCCGGCAACGAGCGCCACGATGGCCACCGTGGCCATGACCCAGATCACCCGGTTACCGGCGAACAGGCGTCGCCAGCCCTGGCTGCGCGACCGGGCCGGCGAGGTGCTGGGGTCGATCGCGTCGATCACCTCGGTCGCGTCTTGCTCTGTAGCTGCTCGTCGTCCGAACAGGCGCGACACCTACTTGCCTTGCTCGTAGTCCGCGATGAGCGCGTCGAGCTCGGACTTGTGATCGGTGATGAACTGCTCTTCCAACTCGAACTGCACCTTGGTTGTTGCTTCGGTGTAGTCGACATCTTCGGCGCAGGTGAAGTCGGCCATGGCCAGCGCGAGTTCCTTGTCACGGAGGTCGGCGAGGATCGTCTCGTCGGGGGCAGCGCCCGTCTGGTCTTCGTAGAGCGCGTTTTGCTCATTCATGATCGACTCCTGGGCGTCCGCCTTCTTCGCGAAGGTCGCATACCCGGCATCGGCCATGCAGGCCGCCCATGCGGCGTCGAGCTTCACGATCGCGGGGGACGCCTGCAGGTCTTCATACATGAGGCTCATCGCGTCGTAGACCGCCGCGTGTTCTTCCTGCGATGGCTGGTCGCCGTTGACTTCCTGACTGGCGGAGCCGTAGCAGCCCGCCATTTCGTAGCTGTCGACGTAGGAACCGTCGGCCAGCTCCTCTTCACTGGGCTGTGGACCGTAGAGTGCTTCGTTGTAGGCGGTTTGCTCGCTCTCGGACAGCGACGCCAGGTAGTCCTGGTTCGGGTCGACGAATTCCGCGCTCTGCGCCTCCTGCTCAGCGATCTGCTCCGGGGACTGGCTCATGCCGTAGCCGTTTTCGGCCACCCATTTCTCGGTTCCGTATTCGTCGGTGTCGGTCATCATGCCGCTGTACTGCGAGGCGTCGACGGGAGAGTAGTCGAAGCCCTCGTCGGACATGCAGGCAGCTACGAGTTCTTCCTGCTCGTTCTGCCCCGCGATCGCCGAGTCTTCGTCGAAGCCTTCGTAGATTCCCGACATGTACTTCTGCAGAGGGCCTTCGGCCGGGTCGAGCTTCTCGGCGGCCTTCTCGGCGCTGCAGCCCGCGAGCGTCAACGACAGCAGAGCGGCGGCGGCGATGGTCGTGAGTAGTGAGCGATGGCGCATGAAGTTCCCCTTTGAGCATGGTCTGGGCTGCGCCGGGTATCGATCGCCGCCCCCGATCTCCCCATAAGCTAGCGCATCGCGACGGCGAATAGGGGTGAACGCCGAGTTGCAGCGCTACATTAACCATACCGTTCGGTCTGTTTCAGATGCAAGGCGGCCCTGGGTGGCGCGTCGTAGCGGAAGATTACGGGGGACGTCTGAGGCTTCCCGCATAACTCCTGCAATTTCTGAACTCGGATGAGAAGATCCGCGTAATGACGGGAGAACTGAAAACCAACGAGTCAGATTGCAGGAGTTATGACGTGGAGGGGATGAGCGAGGCACCGACGAACGTCACATAGGCGCCGTCGACGTCGGGCGGATAGGGTTCAACCAGGAGTCATCTTCCGTTTTCACGTGATTGGAGAATGCACCATGGCCCAAAACCCCAAACAGAGCAACAAGGTTGCCCGCGCAGCCAGCTCAGGGGGCAGAAATGCCCGATTTAGCGCTGCAGCGGACACTGCCGCTGCGCGGGCGCGCGCCCTGACGGCCCGGACCCTCGAGGCCCGGGCACGTGCGGCTCGGACTACTGACGACAAAAAGCCCGACCAGTAGGCTCGCGAGCTCAGTCAGCGCTCGGCGCGCAGGTAGGCCAGCTGCGCTGTGACGGAGGCCTCGGCTGCGAACCGCACCGCGGCATCCGTTTGGACGTAAACGAGATCGGTGACCTGTGCCACCGTCGCTGTGGAACCGAGCTCGCCAAGCGCGGCCCGCACCTGATCGAGACGCTCGTGGCGGTGCGCCAGGTAGACCGTGCAGATGGCCGCGAGGTCGGGCAATACGGGGCCGTGCGCGGGCAGAACGGTGGCCGACCCGAGCGCGCGCAGGGTCTCGAGCGAGGCCAGGTAGTCGGCGAGGCTGTCGTCGATGATGGACGTACCGCGGCCGAGAATGGTGTCGCCGGTGAGTATAGAGCCGGCTTCGCCGTCGCCCGGCAGGTATAGGCAGACCGAGTCGTCGGTGTGGCCGGGGGTGGCGAGAACGCGGATGCTGGTGCCGGCGACCGCGAGCAGCTCCCCGTTGCTGAGTGGGTCACCATTCACGCAGAAGGCCGCATCGAACGCCCGCACCGGGGCTCCGGTGAGCTCGGCGAAACGAACGCTCGCCGCGGTGTGGTCGGCGTGCCGGTGCGTGATCAGCACGAGTTCCACCCGGCCGGCCGCGGCGAGGACCGCGAGGTGGCCCTCGTCAAGCGGCCCCGGGTCGACCACGACGATGCCGCTCGAGTCGGGTGCTCCGATGAGATAACTGTTGGTGCCGTCGAGCGTCATCGGCCCGGCGTTCGGCGCGAGCAGACTGCGGGTGAGCGGGCTCGTGCGCAGGATGGCGGGCATAGAAGGCAGCCTACTGCCGCGATCGGCGGCGTCCCCGACTGGAGGCGCCGCCGGTTAACCCGGGTTACGGGTGCACGATGATCTTGACCGCGGTCTCGTTGTGGTTGATCAGCGTGTCGAAGCCCTGTGTGATCAGGTCATCGAGGGCGATGCGCCCGGTGATGAAGGGAGCCAGCTTGACCCGGCCGTCCTGCACGAGCTTGATCGTGGCCGGGTGATCGCGCACATACGCGATCGTTCCGCGCAGGTCGATCTCCTTGAGAACGAGTTTCTGCATGTCGACGCTGGCCGGCTTGCCCCAGATCGACACGTTCACGATGACGCCGGCGGGCCGAACCGCGTCGAACAACTGGCCCAGCACAACGTTCACGCTGGTGCACTCGAAGCAGACGTCAGCTCCGTTGCCGCCGGTGAGTTCGCGCACCCGGGCGACGACGTCTTCCTTGCTGGGATCGAGCACGTGGTCGGCCACCCCGGTGACCCGCGCCTTCTCCTTGCGAGCCTCGCTGAGCTCGGACATGATCACGGTCAGGCCCTCGGCCTTGAGCACTGCGGCGACGAGCAGGCCGATCGGGCCGGCCCCGCCGATGAGGGCGACATCGCCGGCCTTGGCTCCACTGCGCACGAAAGCGTGGTGGGCAACGGACAGCGGTTCGATGAGCGCGGCTTCGTCGAGCGGGATATCGCCGATCGCGTGCACCCAGCGGCGGTCGACGACGACCTTCTCGCTGAGTCCGCCGCCTCCGCCGGCCAGACCGATGAAGCCCATCTTCGTGCAGAGGTGGTAATTGCCAGCCAGGCAGGGAGCACACTCGTTGCAGACGAAATAGGGTTCGACCACGACGTTGTCGCCGACGGCGAGGTCGGTCACACCCTCGCCGAGCGCGGTGACGGTGCCGGAGAACTCGTGCCCGAGCGTGACCGGTTCTTCTTCGTGCGAGAGCGGGTGGGGGTGTCCCTCGGCCGGAATGAAGATCGGCCCTTCGAGGTACTCGTGCAGGTCGGTTCCGCAGATTCCGCACCAGGCGACGTCGATGGCGACGGCTCCTGGTCGAAGTTCGGGTGCGGGAATGTCCTCGATGCGAATGTCTGCCGGGCCGTGAAAACGAGCTGCCTTCATGATGCTTCACTACTCCTTGCACCGAAACAGCGACGGTACCCTCGTGGCACCGGCGATACGCTTCGGCTCACTTTCAGCCTACTTGCCGGGTCGTTCCGATACCGGGCGTTAGGGTGGATCACACTGCACGACCTGACACCAAAGGACCGGCGATGACGCACGATACCGAACCAGTTCCCCTGGGGGTCGCGGCGACCGTCGTTCTGTTGCGTGACAGCTCCGCCGGGCCGGAAGTGCTGCTGCTCGAACGCCCCCGTCACCGCGGGTCTTTCGCTGGGGCGTGGGTGTTTCCGGGCGGCGGCGTCGACCCGGGCGATCGACGGCAAGCGGATGCCGCAGCGCCAGCCGGCAGCGCCAGCCCCGCCGTGCAGGCTCCCGACCGCCGCTCGGCGGCTTGGGCCGAGACCGTCGAGCAACTCGCCGCCCGTCGGGCGGCCGTGCGCGAGGTGCGAGAGGAGACCGGGCTCGAGGTCGAGCCAGACTCTCTCGTGGCGACGGCGCTGTGGGTTCCGCCGTCGAGCGCCCCGAAGCGGCTGCGCACCTGGTTCTACGTCACGACGGCACCGCCCGGTTCCATCGCGCTCGCCGAAGACGAAGTCATCGACTACGCCTGGCTGCGGCCGGAAGCGGCGCTTCAGCGGCACGCAACCGCTGTGATGACCCTGGTCGCGCCGACCTGGGTGACCCTGCACGGGCTGCAAGGGTATGGGACGGTGGCCGAAATCGTGGCCAGTGCCGGGCAGCGCGGACTGGCGCACTACGAAACCCGGCTTGGCGCGAGCGAGCGCGGGCCGGCGCTGTTCTGGGCGGGGGACGTCGCCTACGCCGATGACGCGCTCGCTGAGCGGGATGGCGGGCGGCACCGTCTCGAAATCGGCCAGGTACCGTGGGTGTACAGCGTTCGGGAGTGACCTTCTCAGTACCAGTTGTTGGTCTCGGAGTGCGCCCAGGCGCCGCAGGGCGTGCCGTAGCGTGAGGCGATGTAGCCGAGGCCCCAGCTGATCTGAGTGGCCGGGTTGGTCTGCCAGTCATCGCCGGCCGAAGCCATCTTGCTTCCGGGCAGGGACTGCGGAATTCCGTACGCGCCGCTGCTGGCGTTGTAGGCGTTCACTCGCCAGCCGGACTCGCGCTGCCACAGGGAGACCAGGCAGGTCAGCTCGGCGTCGCCCCAGCCCCTGGCTGCCACCTGGGCCGCTGCAATGCGCTGGGCGCCGGGGCGGTCGACGGTACCGCCGGTCGGGGGAACGACCGGAACGACCGGAACGACCGGAACGACCGGGCTGGTCGGGACACTGGGAACGGTCGGTTGCTCGCCCGCATCCCAGGCTCCGGCGTTTTCTGCGGCCTGCCGCTGTTGCTCTTCGTAGTCGTGCTGCGCGGTCACGCCGGTGCGGTACTGCCGTTCCACCTGCGCGGACGTGTTCTTGAGGGAGGCCAGCTGGGCATAGAGAACATCGCTGGACGCCTGCTTGCGGGCAACTTCGGCATCCGCTGACTGCTGCGCCGTCTCGGTAGCCGCCAGAGCTGACAGGGCCTCGTCGTGCAGGCGGTCGCGCTCCCGTGTCTTCATGTCGGTCTGAGCGGTGAGGGCTGCCGCCGCGTTGCGCTCGGTATCGGCCTGCTCGGTGACCAGGCCCGCCTGCTCCGTGAGCCGGGACATGGTGCCGAGCTGAAAGAGCAGGTCGTTGGCCTTCCCGCCATCGAAGAGGGCGCCCACGGCGAGGCTGCTGCCGCCGGAACGGTAGAGCTGGGCGCCGAGCACGCCGAGGCGCTCACCGCTCGCATCAGCCCGAGCGGATGCCGCATCCGCTTGGGCCGTCAGCACCGTTTGCTGGGTGGTCGCCTTCTCGAGCTCAGCCTGAGCCACCGCAGCGAGCGCGGTCTCGGTCACGGCCGTATCGCCGAGAGCGGCTGCGCGCGCCTGCAGGCCATCGAGCGCGGACTCGATCCGTTTCACCTCGGCGGCCGTGGCGGTCTCGCTCGACCGGGCGGCGTCAACCTCGGCCCAGGTGGGGTAATCGTCGGCTGCCGACGCCGAGGGCGCTGCTGCAACGATCGACGCGAGGACAACGGCGAGGCAGGTCACTCGCGCCAGTCGCCGCAGACTTGGACCGCGCGCGAACTGACTCACGGTGTGGGGATCAGCGTCGGAACACGGCAGCCCTGGCCGCCGACATAGTTGAGGCAGTCGTCGAACAGTACTGAGAACGGTTCGAGGGTGGAGTCTCCGAACCAGGCGTTGTAGAACAGCCAGAAATTGAGGTTGCCGTAGGTCGAGCATCCGTCGCCCTCGTCGCCGGCCTTCGCGAGGGCGACCGGGTTGGGCTGGTACGGCGTGTAGTTGTACAGATTGGCGGTGGCCTGATTTTTGATGGCGACGGTGGAGGCGCCGCACTCGGTGTTGGGGTTGAAGCCCACGTCGACGCTGCCGATCTGGAACGCCCGGTCGGGCTCCTGGGTGTACTGCCGAAACTGCCAGGCCGCGTTGTAGACCTGGTTGAAGAAGCCGAAGTACTGGGCGTCGCAGTCCGCGGTGTCCGGGCAGGCGTAGCCGGTGGCGCGCAGATAACCGGATGCGCTGGGCCGGGTCAGCAGCGACTGCTCCTTCTGCAGCAGCACCAGCAAGACCTCTGGGCTGATCGTGCAGGCCGCCGCGATCTTCGCGATGATGCGGGAGGCCGATTCGTTCTCAGCGCCGGGATAGGGCAGGCAGTGCCCGTCGCCCTTGGCCGGCTGGCTGGTCGTCGTCTCGCGGTACTCCCAGAGGCACGGCACTCCGTCGCTCGGCCGGCAGGAGCGCGCCTCGAGAAAGTCCTGGATGCCGCTCTCGGTGAGGGCGTCCGGGTTGAAAAAGTTGTAGTCGCTGATGATGAGGCCGGGGCTGAAGGGCTCGGGGTCGATCGGTGTTGGGTCGGAGGCGTCCGGGGCGGTGGCAGCGGCGGCTGGGGCGACTGTGGAAGCGGGAGCGGCGGCTGTGGCTGGCGGGGCCGGGATGGCGATGAGCGTCGCCGCGAGCCCGACGAGGGCCACTCCGGTCGCCAGAATGCGCAGGGAACGGCGGGGCAGCGCAAAGGAGCTCATATCAAAACCCTAACCGGGCTCGGCGGGCTTGTGGCACCTGCGGGAGCCGGGCATCCGCTCGTCGTGGCACTCCTCAGAGAACCGGGCACTCACTCCTACGGGTGCCGCCATCTCCAACGAGTGCCGCGAGCTCGCCCGGCGACTCCGACCGGCGCGACCCGGGCCATTCGCGGCCGGTCGGGGTACGGTGGCGACACCAAGCGTGAACCGTGGAGGCCCCATGACCATCAATCATCTTCTCGCCGTCGATGACCTGCCGGCGCACCTCGCCGAACTGCACGGTCGCGGGCTGGAACCGGGCGAGATCGTGCAGGCGAACAAGGGCGTGCAGCTCTCCACCATCGTCGACGCGGAGGGCAACACGATCACCTTCATCGGGCACTTTCGCGAGGTCTATTAGCCCTGTTTCTGCCTACGCGGGAGCTGCGCCGCTGCGCGCGAGGCGCAACTGGGGCGCACTGGCGCAAGTCCAGCGCGGCGCGAGGCGCGGGAGTACCGGCCAGGCCACAACTCCCGCGCACCGGCGCAAGTCCGGCGCAGCGAGCCGAAGAACCCGGCGACCGCTCACGCGGACGGCGCGGGGATGACCACCATGGGCGACTGGATGTTGAGCACGATCGAGTGGCTCACCGACCCGAGCAGCAGTTTCGAGATGCCCTTCTGCCCGTGATCACCAACGACGAGCAGCGCAGCCCCACGGGCCGCATCGAGCAGCGCCGATTGCGGGGCTCCCCGCACCAGTGAGGCCCGAATAACGAGCGACGGAAAGCGGCGAGCCACGGCCAGCAGCGATTCGTCGAGGATGCGCCGATGGGAGGTCTCGAGCGTCTGGAGGAACCAGGCGTCGGGTTCGGTCGTGTCGCGCCAGACCAGCGGTTCCTGCCAGGCGTGGATCGCGTACAGTTCTTGACCGGTGCGGTCGGCCTCCTCGGCGGCGAAGTCCACGGCGGCATTCGACGCGGCCGAACCGTCGACGCCGACAACGATGCCCGAGTGAGGTTTGTTGTCACCCTCCGGGATAATCGCGATCGGTCCGTTGGTCGAACCGGCCAGCCTGGCGCCCATCGACCATTCGTAGCGCAGGGTCGACCCGCGGCGGCGGTGCGTTCCGACCACGACGAGGGTATCGGCTCCGCTCAGGGCACGCAGTTCGGTGATCGGGTCGCCGGAGCGCAGATCGGCATGCACGGTGAGATCCGGGAATTTTGCGCTCACCCGGTCGGCGTCGTCCTTGAGCACCTCCCGGGCGCGCACCGTGGTGGATTCCTCGGTGAAGTAATCAGCCGATGACACGGTGCGATCGAGGATGCGCACCAGGTTGAGTTCGCCGTCGTTGTTGCGGGCGAGCGACCAATCGAGGGCTGCCCTGGCGGGTTCCGACCCGTCCCAGGCGACGACCGTCTGGCTCCGTGTGAGCGTGTGTGTCATGAGAAAATCCCTTCTTCGGGGGCGGGCCACGAGCGGGAATGTCGTGTGAGCGTCACCAACGAGTGTTCTTCACGTTAGCCATCGGCGGCACCCCCGAGTAGGGCCTTAAGTCACATCCCCGTGAGATTTACGCGGTGGTGATTGCGCCCGTAAAGGGATGCTGGGGGCCCGGCGCCGACCGCTCCCGCAACATGGTGCCCCACGCCTCGGCGCGCCGCACCTCGCCCGGCACCAGCGCAATGCTCTTGTTCACCAGAAAACTCGTCGCGTCGGCGATGACGTCGGCACCGGCGGCGAGCAGGTTCTTGCTGATGCTCTTGGCGGCGCGCCCGGTCAGCAGGATCGGGCCCTCCTGCCGGGTGTCGAACGCCGCAGCGCGGCAGGCCAGCCCGTTCAGGGACGCGAGCCATTCGCGCACGCCGGAGCCGGCGGCATCCGCTTCGAGGTGCAGAGTGTGCTGGGGCGTGATGGCGGCGTCGATCGCGCCCTGACGGGTGCTCGGTCGGCTCATGCCGTGCACGTGGGTGGGGCCGCCGACCACGAGCAGGTCGACCTGCGACAGGTCAACGCCCGCGGCCTGATTCGTGGGCACGAGGATCACCTCGGCCGGGGCCAGGCCGCGCCCGATCGCCTCGGCGACGAGACGAGTGTTGCCGTACATCGATTCGTAGACGATCAGGGCGCGCATGAAACCTCCAGGCAGTGGGCGCGGAACTAGCGGGAAATGACGACCTTGAGGGCCTTGGTTTCGGCCGCGCGGCCGAAGGTGTCGTAGGCCTCGAGGAACTGGTCGAAGCTGAAGTGGTGCGTGACGAGTTTCTCGGCCGCCAGCTTCTTGCTCGCAACGAGCTTCAGCAGCATCTTCGTGGTGTTGGCGTTGACCAGGCCCATGCTGATGTTGATGTTCTGGATCCACAGGTTCTCCAGGTGCAGGTCGACGGGCTTGCCGTGCACGCCGACGTTGGCGACGTTGCCGCCGGGGCGCACGATCTCGGTGGCCATGGTGAAGGTCTGCGGTATGCCGACGGCCTCGATGGCGACGTCGACGCCGGCGCCGTCGGTGAGCGCGAGGACTTGTTCCTTCCAATCCGTCGCACCGGAGACGACCGTGTCGGTGGCGCCGAAGTCTCGGGCCCGTTCGAGGCGGTTTTCGTCGAGGTCGATGGCGATGATGCTCGCGGCGCCGTAGAGGCCGGCGGTGGCGATGGCGGCCAGTCCCACCGGGCCGGCGCCGATCACGGCGACGACATCGCCGGGCTTGACCCGGCCGTACTGCACGCCGATTTCAAAACCGGTCGGCAGAATGTCGCTGAGCATGACGCCCTGGTCGTCGCTGACGCCCTCGGGCAGCTTGTGCAGGGAGTTGTCGGCGTAAGGAACGCGCACGAACTCGGCTTGGGTGCCGTCGATGAGGTGGCCGAAGACCCAGCCGATGCCGGAGGCGCCCTCGTCGCCGAGGCAGTGCGAGTACAGCCCTTTGCTGCAATTGCTGCAGTGGCCGCAGCTCTTGATGCAGGAGATGATGACCCGGTCGCCGACCTTGAGGTTGCTCACCGCTGAGCCGACCTCGGTGATCGTGCCGACGCCCTCGTGGCCGAGGATGCGCCCGACCGTGACGGCGGGCACATCGCCCTTGAGAATATGCAGGTCGGTGCCGCAGATCGTGGTGGTGTCCACGCGCACGATGGCATCCATCGAACTGTGCAGCTTCGGGTCGGGAACGTCGGTCCAGCTCTTTCGACCGGGACCGCCATAAACCAATGCCTTCACGGGTATCTCCTTGATTCTTAGAATGTGGGCGGGCAGAAGGCCCGTCAGAACTACGTTAAGACCGGCGGGCCGAGGTCGGCTAGGGCCGAAAGTCCCGCCCTGTGCGGCCACAGATTGGGCACCTAATCGGGACTTCCGGCCCTACTTGTTGCAACCCGTTGCTGACAGGATGGGGGTGAGGCGATGGGGCATCAGCTCCGCGCTCGTGGCGGGGGACTCCACTGCTGCGACCTGTGATCAAGAACGAGGTAGAGCAATGAACCGGATGATTGTGGTTGGCATCGACGATTCGGCCGCCGGCGAGACCGCCCTCGCGTGGGCCATGGCCCGCGCTGAGAACGTCAAGAGCCCGGTGACGCTCATGCACACCGTGTACGAAACCTGGCTGGCCGATGGCTACGGCTACTACGACTCCATCCTCGACGCCGAGAAGAAGCTGCTCACCGAAGCCGGCGCCCGCGCCGTGGCCCTCGCCCCCGGCGTCACCACCCACACCGAACTGCGCACCGGCAGCGCACCGCGCGTGCTGAGCGAACTCTCGAAGGACGCCGACCTGGTCGTCGTCGGAACCGACCAGAAGGGCCGGGTCGAGGGCGAACTGTTCGGCAGCGTGAGCCTGCAGATCGCCGCGCTGGCAACCTGCCCCGTCGCCGTGATTCCCTCGCTGCCCGAGACCGAGAGAACCGGCGTCTACGTCGGCGTCGACGGCTCGGCCGACTCGCTGACCGCCGTGGCGTTCGCCGCCGCCGAGGCCGACCGCACCGGCCAGGAACTGTACGCGCTCTACGCAGTGCACCTGCCGAATCGTCGCGTTCTGCGCAGCATTCCGGCCGACGCCGTGACCGAGCGCATGGAAGAGGAGCGCGTTGTGCTCGCCGAGTCCGTCGCCGGTCTGACCACGCAGTACCCTGACCTCGTGGTGCACCAGGTTCTGGAGACCGACGAATCGCCGGCCCGCGCACTCGTTGCCGCGGCGCAGCACGCCCAGTTGCTCGTCGTCGGCAGTCGCGGCCGGGGCTCGCTGCAGCGCCTGCTCATGGGTTCGGTCAGCCACGAAGTGCTGCTGCACATCTCCTGCCCGACAATTGTTACCAGAACCACCCATAAGTAGCCTCATGCACCCGAAATCATGCCAAAGTTAGACCACCGGATGGCATGAGGGTGGGGGACGACGATGACGGATCAGACCGCCGCCGAACTTGCCCTCACCCAGGATCGCATGCGCGGTCTGCTCGACGCAGTCGTCTCGGTGGCTGAAGACCTCAGCCTCGAAGCCGTGCTCGAACGCGTCGTCACCGCGGCCTGCCAGCTCGTGCAGGCCCGCTACGGCGCGCTCGGCGTGATCGGCGATGGCCAGGCGCTCAGCCACTTCGTCACCGTGGGCTTCGACGAAGAGACCGTGCGCCAGATTGGCGCGCTACCCACCGGACACGGCGTGCTCGGCCTGCTCATTCGAGAACCGCACCCCATTCGCCTGCACGACCTGCACGATCACCCCGACTCCTTCGGCTTTCCCGCCCACCATCCGCCAATGAAGTCGTTCCTCGGGGTTCCAGTGCGGGTGCGCGACACGGTCTTCGGTAACCTCTACCTCACCGAGAAAGAGGGCGGCGGGGACTTCACCGACGAAGACCAGACCCTGGCCGTGGCGCTCGCCGCGGCCGCCGGCGTCACGATCGAGAACGCCCGACTCTACGACGAGGCCCGTGCTCGCTCTCGCTGGCTCGAAGCGGTCGCCGCGATGGGCCGCGACCTGCTGCGACCGGTCGACGGTGAAGACAACGGCCTCGACCTCGTCGTTCAGCGAGTACTCGATGCTTCCGGTGCCGAACTGGCCGTGATCGGTTTTCCCACCGACGACAGCCTGTACTGTGCGGCTGCGGCCGGCACGGATGGCACGACTGCGGCGGGACTGCTCGGCACGACCGTGCTGTTGCAACCCGGTGTGCTGGCCGAGCTGCAGGCCACCGGCCGCTCCGCCACGCTCGCCACTGCGCCCCTCCAGATAGCGGATGCCGCGACCGGCTCGGCCGCCCAGTGGTCGCACCTGGGGTCCACCCTCATTGCCGCCCTGGGGCCGGCCGGCGACGGGCAGGGCGTGATTCTGCTGTCGCGCGCACCGGCATCCGCTCGATACAGCGTCACCGATGTGGAGATGAGCGCGGTCTTCGGCACGCAGGTGTCACTCGCGCTCGAACTGGCCTCCGTGCACCGCATGCGCGAAGAGCAGGCCGTGCTCGGCGACCGCGACCGCATCGCCCGCGACCTGCACGACCTGGTCATTCAGCGGCTGTTCGCCGCCGGGCTGAGCATGCAGAGCCTGCGGCGGTTCACCAACGATTCCGTAGCGCTCGACCGCATCAACGCCGTCACGAACGAGCTCGATGACACCATTCGGGAACTGCGCGACACGATCTATTCGCTGCGCGGCATGGCGCAAGACACCGGCACGCTCAGCAGTCGCATTCTGGCCGTGATCAAGGAGGGGGCGGCGAGCCTGCCGTATGCGCCGCGCATCCGTTTGTCCGGGCCGATCGATGCGCCGCTCGCCGATGACCTCGCCAGCAGCCTGCTCGCCGTGATCTCGGAGGGCCTCAGTAATGCTGCGCGGCATTCGCAGGCGAGCATGATCGACATTTCGGTCGATGCCCAAGACGACCGCATCAAGCTCGTCATCGCCGACAACGGTTGTGGTTTCAGTAAACCCACCCGGCGCAGCGGCCTGGACAACCTCAAACAAAGAGCGGCGCTGCTCGGCGGCAAATTCTCGGTGCGCAGCGCCCCCGGCGAGGGCACCCGGCTGCGCTGGTCTGCGCCGGTGCCGGAGATTACCGTTGGTGTTCGTCTCCACGTTTCGCAACGTACACGGCAGCCTGGGTTCGGCGCTGAAAATCCAGCTTCGCCAGCATCGACGACACGTAATTCTTGACCGTTTTCTCGGCCAGGAACATGGTCTGACCGATTTCACGGTTGGTCAGTCCCTCGCCGATCAGGTCGAGCACCTTGCGCTCCTGCGCGGTGAGCGACGCGAGACGGGCGTCTAGCGGGTCGGCCAGGCCGGTGATGATGCCCGCCTTGACCGCTGGGTCGAACAGCGACTCACCGGCGGCCGCGCGACGGATCTTGTCGAGCAGGTCGGTGCTGCGAATTTCCTTCAGTACGTAGCCTGCCGCACCGGCCAGCACGGCGCCACGTAAGGCCTGCTCGTCGTCGTAACTCGTGAGAATGAGGCACTGCAGGGCCGGATTGACCGAGCGTACGTCGCGACACACCTCGATGCCGGTGCCGTCGGGCAGGCGGGCGTCGAGAATGGCCACGTCGGGGCGCAGCTTCGGGATCAGCACGGTGGCTTCCGCCGCCAAACCGGTGTCGGCGACGACGTCGAAGCCCTCGCCCTCGAGGAGCTCACGCAGGCCCCGGCGCACCAGTTCGTGGTCGTCGAGAATGAAAACGCGGATCGGAACGGCGAATGATGCCTCGGTCGTCGTCTGGGGCGCGCTGTGCGGCAGGTTCATGGTGGTCCTTCCCGAATGGGCACGCTGGCTCTATATGTATTAACAGTGTCGCGCGCGGCGCAGCCCGGCGACTAGGGCCAAAGGTCCGGTCCTTTAGGAGCGAACCAGCCGAGCGATGGCCGCGGATGCCTCCTGCAGCTTGGCCTCGGCTTCGGTGCCGCCGGCCATGGCCGCGTGCAATACGCAGTGGTTGAGGTGGTCATCGAGCAGGCCGAGAGCGACCGATTCGAGGGCGCTCGTCATGGCCGAAATTTGCGTGAGAATGTCGATGCAGTACTTGTCGTCGGTGACCATGCTCTGCAGGCCGCGGGCCTGACCCTCGATGCGGCGCAGGCGCTTGAGGTAGGCGTCCTTGTTGGAGATATAGCCGTGCGGGCCGTCGTGGCTCTCTGACTCGGTCATGACATTGTCCTCTGCGTCGTTCGTGAACCCCATGCGTAACTGTACCCCCTCGGGGTATAGTAGGGGTAAAGGTACCCCCAAGGGGTATGCTCGAATGAATACCCATTCGGGGGTAGAAAACAGTTAGGAATTTTCGATGAGCACCACGACCGCCTACAGCGTTGATGGAATGACCTGCGGCCACTGCGTCGCCAGCGTGACCGAAGAGATTACAGCTCTCGCGGGCGCCGAGAACGTTACGGTCGACCTCGTCAAGGGCGGTACCTCGCAGGTCACCGTCACGAGCGCCGCCCCGCTGGACCGCGCCCTGGTTGCCGCGGCCGTCGAGGAGGCGGGCTACCAACTGGTAGCCGCCTGATGTCTGCCGATGTGGGCCAGCAAGTTGATCTGCTCGTTGGGGGCATGACCTGCACCTCGTGTGCGTCCCGCATCGAGAAGAAACTCAACCGGATGCCCGGGGTCGAAGCCAGCGTCAACTACGCCACCGAAAAGGCGAGCGTTTTCGTGCCGGCCGGCACGAGTGTCGACGATGCCATCAAGACCATCGAAGCCACGGGTTACACGGCAGTGCAGCCGGCTCCGGTCACCGTGACCCCCGCCGCGGCCGCCGTCGACCCTGAGCTTGCGTCGCTGCGGCAGCGGCTGTTGATCTCCGCCGCGCTGACCCTGCCGGTCGCCGCCCTGTCGATGATTCCCGTGCTGCAGTTCACGAACTGGCAGTGGCTGGCCCTGACTCTCGCGGCCCCGGTCGCCATCTGGGGTGCCTGGCCGTTCCATCGCGCCGCCTGGGTGAACGCCCGGCACGGCGCCGCCACCATGGACACCCTGGTCAGCGTCGGCGTGCTCGCCGCCTTGGGCTGGTCGCTCTACGCCCTGTTCTTCGGCATGGCCGGCATGCCGGGCATGACCATGAGTTTCACCTTCTCGGCTACCCCGGGGGCCGGCACCCACGAGATCTACCTGGAGGTGGCATCCGCTGTCACCGTGTTTATTCTGGCCGGTCGGTACGCGGAAGCGCGGGCCAAGCGCAACTCCGGCGCGGCCCTCGCGGCGCTGCTCGAGCTCGGTGCGAAGGAGACTACGCTGTGGCGCGATGGTGTGGAGAGTCGCATCAGCACCGCGTTGCTCGCGGTCGGCGACCAGTTCGTAGTGCGGCCGGGTGAGAAGGTCGCGACCGACGGGGTGATCGTTGATGGCGCGAGCGCTATCGATGCGAGCCTGCTCACCGGCGAATCCGTACCGATCGAGGTCGGTCCGGGCGACAGTGTTGTGGGCGCCACGCTGAACTCCGGCGGGCGACTCGTCGTGCAAGCCACGAAGGTGGGTGCCGACACTGAGCTGGCCCACATCGGCCGGCTGGTGGAGCAGGCGCAGACCGGCAAGGCCGAGGTACAGCGCCTGGCCGACCGGGTCTCCGGCGTGTTCGTGCCGATCGTGATCCTCCTCGCGCTGGCGACCCTGGCCGGCTGGCTGCTGGTCGGCGCCGGCGCCGCGATGGCGTTCACCGCGGCCGTCGCGACCCTGATCATTGCCTGCCCGTGTGCGCTCGGGCTGGCCACGCCGACCGCACTGCTGGTGGGAACCGGGCGCGGCGCGCAGCTCGGTATTCTGATCAAGGGGCCGCAGGTTCTGGAATCCACGCGCCGGGTCGACACGATCGTTCTCGACAAGACCGGCACGGTCACCACCGGGCGCATGACGCTGTCGACCGCAGATATGCACGAGTGCGGCTCTGAAGATGAGCTGCTGGGGCTGGCCGGGGCGGCGGAAAGCGGGTCGGAGCATCCGATCGCCCGGGCGATCACGGCCGGCGCGTTATCGCGCCTGGGCGCGGTGCCGGCTGCGTCGGAGTTTCTGTCGGAGCAGGGCCTGGGCGTGCAGGCGCTGGTTGACGGACGCCTGGTGCTGGTTGGACGGCCCGTCTGGCTGGTCGAACGATGGGGGCTGGTGGTGCCGATCGAGATGCAGGCCGTGATGGGAATGGCCGAGGCGCTCGGCAAGACGGCCGTCATGGTGGCGTGGGAGGGCAAGGTGCGCGGCGTGCTCACCGTCGCCGACACCCTCAAGCCCACGAGCGCTGCGGCGATCGCACGTTTTCGTGCCCTCGGGCTGACGCCGATGCTCGTGACCGGTGACAATCTCGCCGCGGCGCAGAGCGTGGCCGCTCTCGTCGGCATTACCGACGTGACCGCCGGGGTGCTGCCGGCCGACAAGGCGCGGGTGATCGCTTCTTTGCAGGCGCAGGGGCACGTGGTCGCGATGGTCGGGGACGGCGTGAACGATGCGGTCGCGCTCGCCACCGCCGACCTCGGCATCGCCATGGGGTCGGGCACCGACGTGGCCATCGAGGCGAGCGACTTGACGCTCATGCGCAGCGACCTGCTCGCCGCAGCGGATGCGATACGGCTGGCCCGCCGCACCCTCACGACGATCAAGGCCAACCTGTTCTGGGCCTTCGCCTACAACGTCGCGGCGATACCGCTTGCAATGGCCGGGCTGCTGAACCCCCTGATCGCCGGGGCCGCGATGGCCCTGTCGTCGATCTTCGTGGTGACGAACAGCCTGCGCCTGCGCGGTTTCCGAGACCAACCCGCTTGAGCATTTTGTGGACGGGGCCCAGGCCCCGTCCACGGGCCCAGTTTATAGACTGGGCCCGTGTTCATAAGGTGGGCCCGGGCAAGCGGATGCGGCCGCGCGGCCCTCACCGATGCCTGCTCCGCCCGCAGGTTTGTGCGCGCATACCCCTCGGGTATCCTTGACCCGGAGGCACACGTGAAAATCATCATTGTAGGCGGAGTTGCGGGCGGAATGTCGGCGGCGACCAGGTTGCGCCGACTCGACGAGAGCGCCGAGATCATCGTGTTCGAGCGCGGCCATTACGTGTCGTTCGCGAACTGCGGGCTGCCGTATTTCGTGGGGGGAATCATTCGGGATCGCGGTGACCTGCTGCTGCAGACCCCCGAATCCCTCGGGGCACGCTTCGCACTCGACGTGCGTGTCGACACCGAGGTCGTGCAGATCGACCGCAAAGCCCAGACCGTCGCGGTGCGCGACCTGCTGACCGATGAAACGAGCGTCGAACACTACGACCGGCTCGTGCTCGCGGCCGGCGCTTCGGCCAGGTCCAACGCATCTGAAGACAGCACCGTCCCCACACACACCCTGCGCACGGTCGATGACGTCGATCACATCACCGCGGTGCTGGCGAGCGTCGCAGCGGCATCCGCTGTGGTGATCGGCGGCGGATTCATCGGCCTCGAAGCCGTCGAAAACCTCGTGCACCGTGGCGTGCACGTGACCCTCGTGCAGCGCGGGCCGCAGATCTTCACCCCGCTCGATCCCGAGATGGCCGCTCCCGTACTCGATCGCCTGCGTGAGCGCGGTGTCGACGTGCGCCTGAACGCCACGGTCACCGGAACGTCGGCCGTCGGCATCATGCTCAGCGACGGCAGCACCGTGCCCGCCGACCTCGTGATCGACGCGAGCGGCGTGCGCCCCGACGTTACCCTGGCCGCGCAGGCCGGCCTCCGCATCGGCGAGAGCGGCGGCATCTGGGTCGACGGCACCCAGGCCACGGGCGACCCGCACATCTTCGCGGTCGGCGACGGCGTCGAGAAAACGGATGCCGTCAGCGGCTCCGGCACGCTCGTCACCATGGCGGGCCTCGCGAACCGACACGGCCGCTCCGTGGCCGACAGCATCGCAGGCACCCCCGGGCAGGCTGCCCCGGCGCGCGGTACGTCGATCGTGGCCATCTTCGGTCTCACCGTGGCCCTGGTCGGCTGGAACGAGAAACGTCTCATAGCCGCCGGGCGCACCCACCGCATCGTGCACACGCACCCCGCCAACCACGCCGGCTATTTTCCCGGCGCGGAGGGGATGTCCATCAAGCTGCTCATCGACGCCGAATCCGACGCCATCCTCGGCGCCCAGATCGTGGGCGGCTCCGGGGTGGACAAGCGCATCGACGTGCTCGCGGTCGCGATGGCGGCGGGGCTGAGCGCATCCGCTTTGACGCGCCTCGAACTGGCCTATGCGCCGCAGTACGCCTCGGCAAAAGACCCGATCAACCAGCTCGGCTACGTCGCGTCGAACCTCGCCGAGGGCACGAGCGTGAACCTGCAGTGGCACGAGCTGGAGGAGGCTCGTTCGAACGGCGCCGTGCTCGTCGACGTGCGGTCGGCCGGCGAATTCGCGGCCGGCAGCATTCCGGGCGCGCTCAACGTGTCGCTCGACGACCTGCGCGCCAGGCTCGACGAGCTGCCGCGCGTGCCTCTGATCGTGCACTGCCAAGTGGGCCAGCGCGGGCATACCGCCGCGCGCATTCTCACCCAGAACGGATTCGACGTGCGCAATCTTGACGGCGGCTATCGCACTTGGCTGGCCGGAACGTCTAGCCTTGTTGTTTCCCCCATTGCTGAAAGGGTCCTCGTATGAAAGAGATCACCGTCACCGAGCTGAACGCGCTCACCGAACCCGTCGTCATCGACGTGCGCGAACCGTGGGAGTACGAAGCAGCCCACGTGCCCGGCGTCGTGCACATTCCGATGGGCGAGGTTGTCGAGCGAATCGGTGAGATCCCAGCGGATGTCCCGGTGCACGTCATCTGCGCCCTCGGCGGTCGCAGCGCCCAGGTCGCCGAGTATCTGGCGGCCCACGGCCATGACGCCGTGAACATCGCCGGCGGCACGACGGCCTGGCAGCAGGCCGGGCTTCCCACCGAGCAGGGGGCCTGAGGTGGCGATCTCGTCGGTGACCGATGACACGGCGGCCAGGGCCGCCGAGCAGAAGAAGATCCTCAACCGGTTGCGCCGGGCGCAGGGGCAGCTGACGGCGGTGATCGCCGCCGTCGAGGGTGGCGGCAACTGCCGCGACGTCGTCACGCAGCTCGCCGCCGTGTCGAGCGCGCTCGACAAGGCCGGTTTCGTCATCGTGTCGACCGCGATGCGCGACTGCATCGCAAATCCCGACAACGAGAACTCAATGACGGTGCCCGAGCTCGAGAAGCTGTTCCTGACGCTCGCGTAGCGGGGCGGGCCTCCGTTTCGCCACGTTTGCGCATGTGTCGCGCCGCCCGTTCGCCGCGTCAGCAGAACGGATGCCGCGGGCGCGCCCCGCAAACGCGCCGCGACCACCGGGCCCACGTTATAGCCACGGGCCCAGCTTATAAACTGGGCCTGGGGACGGGGCCTGGGCCCCGTCCTGGTGGGGCGGCATCCATTCGCCGGGCCCACCTGGCCCCGACCGCAGGGTGGGTCAGGCGACGGGCGTCACGCCGAGGCCGGCGAGCATTTCGATGACATGTGCCTTGATCTGGTCGCGGATGCGCCGCACCTCCTCGATCGGCTGGCCGGCCGGGTCGACGAGTTCCCAGTCGACGTAGCGTTTGCCCGGGTAGATCGGGCAGGCGTCGCCGCAGCCCATGGTGATGACGACGTCCGCTGCCTGCACGACGTCGTCGGTGAGCGGCTTGGGGAACGCCTCGTCCAGCGACAGATTGAGTTCGGCCATAACCGCCACCATGGTGGGGTTCAGCGCCGAGGAGGGCATCGATCCGGCCGAACGCACGTGCACCGCGCCGCCCGACAAAGCGTTGGTGAACACCGCGGCCATCTGTGACCGGCCAGCATTCTGCTCGCAGACGAACAATACCTCGGGAACCGAACGGTCGATCGCACCCTTGGCCTGGGCCAGGGCGGTGAGGCGCTCCCGGGCAAAGTGCGCGGTGCGGGTCGTCAGGTGCGCCTTCACGCTCGACGTGCGCAGCAGCCCGGTATAGCTCTCGAGCACGTAGCGCTCAACGGTCTCGGCGGCGAAGACTCCGTGAAACTGCTCAGCGAGATCGGCGGCGAGGCGTCGCAGCGACTCCTCGGGATAGGTCAGGCCGGGCAGCATCGTCAGGCGACCGGCAGAATCTCGGCCAGCAGCGCCTCGATGCGCGCCTTGATCTCATCGCGAATGGGGCGCACGCTCTCGATGCCCTGGCCGGCCGGGTCGGCCAGCTCCCAGTCCTCATACCGCTTGCCCGGAAAGATCGGACAGGCGTCGCCGCAGCCCATGGTGATGACGACGTCGGCCTGCTTGACCGCCTCGGTCGTGAGAATCTTTGGCACGTTGTGCGCGATATCGATGCCCTCTTCGGCCATCGCCGCGATCGCGACCGGGTTGATCTGGTCCTTCGGCTCGGAGCCGGCCGAGAACACGTCGACGCGTCCCTGCGCGAGCGCGGTCAGATAGCCGGCGGCCATCTGCGAGCGGCCGGCGTTGTGCACGCAGACGAAGAGTACGGAGGGTTTCATTGGGGTCTTCTTTCGTTTAGACGAGAGTGGATGCCGCGGCGGGCGTCGGCGGCGCGGCCGCCGGCATCCGCTCGGGAAACAGTCGGGGCTTGAGCCAGAGCGCCACGTAGACCAGGGCGACCAATGCAGGAACCTCGATCAGCGGACCGACGATGCCGGCCAGGGCCTGGCCGCTGAGCGCGCCGAAGGTGCCGATCGCGACGGCGATGGCGAGCTCGAAGTTGTTGCCGGCGGCGGTGAAGGCGAGCGTCGTGGTGCGCTCGTAGCTCAGGCGCAGCAGGCGTCCGGTGACGAAGCCGACCAGGAACATGACCGCGAAGTAGACCAGCATCGGCAGTGCGATGCGGGCGACGTCGCCGGGGTGGTCGATGACCTGCTGCCCCTGCAGGGCGAACAGCATCACGATCGTGAACAGCAGCCCCCAGAGCGCGAACGGGCCGACCCGGGGCAGAAAACGCGCCTCGTACCAGTCGCGGCCGCGGCGGGCCTCGCCGATGCGGCGCGACAAATACCCGGCCAGCAGCGGAATTCCCAGGAATATCAGCACGCTCGCGGTGATCGCCCAGATCGAGAACTCGGCGCTCGTCGTGGGCAGGCCGAGCCAGGCCGGAAGCACTTGCAGGTAGAACCAGCCGAGCGCGCCGAACGCGACGACCTGGAACACCGAGTTCACGGCCACGAGAAAGGCGGCGGCTTCGCGGTCGCCGCAGGCCAGGTCGTTCCAGATCAGCACCATGGCGATGCAGCGGGCGAGCCCGACGATGATCAGGCCGGTGCGGTATTCCGGCAGGTCGGGCAGAAAGATCCAGGCCAGGGCGAACATGAGCGCCGGCCCGACCAGCCAGTTCAGCAGCAGGGAGGAGACCAGCAGGCGCTTGTCGGAGGCGACGGCACGGGCATCCGTGTAGCGAACCTTGGCCAGCACCGGGTACATCATGATGAGCAGCCCGATGGCGATCGGCACGCTGATCGACCCGATCGTGAAGGCGTGCAGCAGCTCGCCGACGGCGGGAACGTACAGAGCCAGCAGTAGGCCGAGGGCCATGGCGGCGAGGATCCAGACCGGCAGCAGCCGGTCGATCGCGCCGAGTCGGGTGGGGGCTGGGGCGGTGCTGCTCACGAATCTCCAATTCTTGGACAGCGATTCGCGGTAACATTGATCGTTGTCGATGTCTACGCTAGAACACTTCATCGACCGATGTCAATCTAAGGAGAGTGTGTTCACGTGTCGTTTACCCAGACCCTGCCACTGACCGACATTTCTCGCCGTTCAACCGACGAAGCGGATGCCTGCTCCTCACCCCAGGCGCGCGCGACCCTCGCCCCCGACCACGCCGACGCCCTGGCCCGCTCGCTCAAAGCCCTCGCCGACCCGGCCCGGCTGCGCATTATCTCGATCGTCTCGGCCCACACCGACCAGGAAGCCTGCGTCTGCGACCTGACCGACCAGCTGACCCTGAGCCAGCCCACCATCTCACACCACCTCAAGGTACTCGTTGAGGCTGGCTTCCTGGCCCGCGCCAAACGAGGCACCTGGTCGTACTACAGCCTGGTACCCGGCTCGCTGAACTCCGTCGCCGGAGTGCTCGCGGCCGTCTGACGCCCGGCGCCACTATCCCTATGGCGGCAACGCGGCCAAGCTGGTACCGGAAGCCCTTGAAAGGAGCCGATCGTGAGCACCTACGTGATTGTTGGAGTCACACCCGGCCAGCCCGACGCGGTCGTGCTCGAGGCCGCCGCCTTCGCGGACCGGTTTCACGCCGAGCTGGTCTGCGCCACGGTCGAGCCCTGCCGCTATGTGCTCGATGAGTTCGCCGACGGCAGCATCCTGTCGCTGCCGGTCGACCCCGACCTGCTCGATCTGGACGACGAGGGCTTTCCGGTTGCCCTGCGAGCCCACCTGACGACGCTGCTCGACGGCCGCAGCCTGACCTGGTCGACCAGGGCTGTCGCGGGCGACCCGGCCCGCGCCCTGGCCCACCTCGCTGACACGCTGGACGCCGCAATGATCGTGGTCGGCACCCGCGAGCGGGGCGTGCGAGCCAGCGTGCAGGAATTCTTCGGCGGCTCCGTGGCCGTGCACCTCGCGCACCGGCAGCACCGACCCGTCGTGGTCATTCCCCTGGCACCGGTGGCCTTTCGCGACGAACTGCCGTGGGAGTCCACCGATTAGGGCGTGTATTCTGGCCACGGCGATGGATCCCGCCCGAGCATCCGCTCAAACTGCCTGCGCTGATGGTTCCTACTGAGTGCAACAGGTAGGTGAACCATCGCCACGATCACGCCACGAGCCGTGCACCTGAACTGGCGCTACCTCGGCCTCGTCTTTCTCGGCGGCACCGCGGGCACCGCCCTCCGGGAGACGCTCGGGCTGGTGCTGCCGCCCATCGATCTGGCCGGCGCCCGCCTGCCGCTGACCACTCTCGGCATCAACCTGTTCGGAGCCCTGCTGCTCGGGCTGCTGCTCGAAGCGCTCGTGCGCCTCGGCCACGACGCCGGCGGCCGCCGCAGCGCGCGCCTGCTGCTCGGTACCGGCTTGCTCGGCGGATTCACGACCTACAGCGCCCTCGCCACCGACAGCGCTCTGCTCCTTCACGGCGGCGCCATCGGACTGGCGATCGCCTATGCGCTCGGCACGGTTCTGCTCGGCAGCCTCGCGACCTGGCTCGGAATCGTGCTGGGCGCGGCACTGCACCGGCGCGGCGAATCCTCTCGGGGGGAAAACGGATGACCCCGCTCCTGTTCTTAGGCATCGCTGCGGCCGGCGGCGTGGGCGCGTCCACACGCCTGTTTCTGGACGGCTTCGTGCGCACCCGTCTGGGCGGCGCGTTTCCGTATGGAACCACGATCATCAACGTGAGCGGCTCGCTGCTGCTCGGCCTCGTCACCGGCCTCGCCATGAACCTCCTGCTCACGCCGGAGTGGAGCCTGGTGCTCGGCGTCGGCCTGCTCGGCGGCTACACGACATTCAGCACGGCCAGTTTCGAGACCGTGCGGCTGGCCCAGGCGCACCGGTATCTGGCCGCACTGGTGAATGGAGTCGGTATGCTCGCGGCATCTGTTCTGGCGGCCGCGCTCGGGCTCTGGGCCGGGCTCGCTCTCGGCTAAGGGCTAAAGCCCCGCCGCGGCATCGGGCCCTTGTTCCGTCCACGGGCCAAGTTTATAAACTGGGCCCGTGGACGGGGCCCGGGCCCCGTGCAGAGTGGAAGCGGGCGGGCTACTCGCCTGCCGCGGCGGTCGTCTGCGCGGTCACGAAGGCCTCGAAGGCGGCGGCATCGGTGAAGGAACCGGTGTAGCTGACACCGTTCACGAGCACGGTGGGCGTTCCCTTGACCTTCTCGATGTCCGAGTTGGGGATGGGGCCGTTGAGCGCGCGCTGGGTTGAGGCGTCGACCCAGTCGGCGTAGGTCTGATCCTTGATGCAGCTGGCAACGTCGGTGGAGGTCACCCCGGCGCCTTCAACGAGGGTGGTCAGTTCGGCATCCGTGAGGCCGGTGGAGTTCTCGGTGGGCTGGTCGGCGAACATGGCCGAGTTGAAGGCCAGAAAGTTGTTGGGGTCGTAGTCGGCTACACAGGCGGCCGCGTTGGCAGCCCGGGTGGAATACTTCGTGCCCGATGAGGCGCGGTCAAGAATCGAGATCGGGTGGATCTCGACCGATGCATTCCCGGCGGTGACCCAGTTCGTGATCTGTTCGCCATTGGTGGTCTCGAAGTTGCCGCAGATGGGGCAGAGGTAGTCGACGTACATCACGATGTTCGCCGTGTCGGTCAGGGCGCTCTGGTCGGTCGCAACCGGATCGGCGTCGGCGGCGAGGGGGGTCGAGGTGGCCGCGGAGACGGTGGTTCCGTCGCTGCCGAGCAGAATTCCATCGCTGGCCATGTTGGCCGGCCCCTGCGCCGCCGGCGCGGTGACGTTGTTCACGATAACGAGGGTCACGATGGCGACCACGGCGAGCAAGCCGATGCCGATGCCGCCGCGCAGAAAGAGGCGACGGCGCTTGTCCCGCTTGACCTGCTCGGCGCGCATCAGCCTGGCGTGTTCGCGGGCCTCCTCGCGGCGGTCTTTCTTGGGCGGACGGGCCTGGCCGGAAGTGCTCATGCGGGAGTTCACCATTCGTTCGTCGCTGTGCTGCCGGAGCAGCCGTTGCCTACGACGTTAGCGCTCCCGCCTAACGGCCAGGTTCATGCTGGCTGAAAGGCGGCTGGGAGCCGGCCCTGACGGCCCGAATGGGGGGGGGGCAGTAACAAACGGATGCCCGGCGCACGCGAGCGGTCATCGGCGCGTACTGAACGCCGCATCGAAGGCATCGGTCGGTGCGTCGAAGGCGAGCGACCGCACGAAGGAGAGCGCTTCGGGAGCGCCGACCAGGCGGTCCATTCCGGCATCCTCCCATTCCACCGAGAGCGGGCCGTCGTAGCCGATCGTGTTGAGCATGCGAAAGCTGTCTTCCCAAGGCACGTCCCCGTGACCGGTGGAGATAAAGTCCCAGCCGCGGCGCGGGTCGGCCCAGGCCAGCAGCGAGCCGAGTCGGCCGTTGCGGCCGTTAGACATCCGCTTCTTGGTGTCTTTGCAGTCCACGTGATAAATGCGATCGCGAAAGTCCCAGAGAAAACTGACCGGGTCGAGATCCTGCCAGATGAAGTGGCTTGGGTCCCAGTTGAGGCCGAAGGCGGGGCGGTGAGCAATGGCGTCGAGGGCGCGCTGGGTGGTCCAATAGTCGAAGGCGATCTCACTCGGGTGCACCTCGTGGGCGAACCGCACGCCGACCTCGTCGAACACGTCGAGAATCGGGTTCCACCGGTCAGCGAAATCCTGGTATCCGGCGTCGATGAGCTCCTGCGACACCGGCGGGAACATGGCCACGTACTTCCAGATCGACGAGCCGGTGAAGCCGATGACCGTCTTCACGCCGAGTTTCGCAGCGAGGCGCGCGGTATTCTTCATCTCCTCGGCGGCGCGCTGGCGCACACCCTCCGGGTCGCCGTCGCCCCAGACCGAATCCGGCAAGATGTCGCGGTGACGCTGGTCGATCGGGTCGTCACAGACGGCCTGCCCCTTGAGATGGTTAGAGATTGCCCACACTTTCAGGTTGTACTTCTCGAGCACGGCGAGCTTGCCGGCGACATAGTCGGCGTCGTCCCAACGATTCGGGTCGAGGTGGTCCCCCCAGCAGGCGATCTCAAGCCCGTCGTAGCCCCAGCCGGCGGCGAGCCTGGCCACATCTTCGAAGGGAAGGTCGGCCCACTGGCCGGTGAACAGGGTGATCGGGCGGGTCATGAGTTCTCCTAGTTCTGTGCTGCGAGTACGGGGGCGAGGGTGGATGTCCAGGCGCTTCCATTGTCGGAGCTGGCCTCGACTGCGGCGAGCACCTGCTGCACCTGAAGGCCGTCGGCGAACGACGGGGTCGGCTGCGCGCCGGCCGCTATAGCTTCGACAAAATCTCGGGCCTGATGGGTGAAGCCGTGTTCGTAGCCGAGCGTGTGCCCGGGCGGCCACCAGGCGGCCAAATACGGATGCTGCGGCTCGGTCACCAGAATTTTGGTGAAGCCTTGCTGCCCGCTCGCGGCATTCCCGTCGAAGAAGCTCAGCGCGTTGAGGTCTTCCAAATCGAAAGAAATCGCGCCCTCGGAGCCGGCGACCTCGATGCGGAACGCGTTTTTGCGGCCGGTGCTGAAGCGGGTGGCCTCGAAACTTCCGAGGGCGCCGCCCTCGAAACGCCCGGTGAACAGGGCAACGTCGTCGACGGTTACGGCGCCGCGCTCGGTCGTTGCGGTGCCGGAGAGGCCCTGCTTCGTGCCGAGTAGCGGGCGTTCATTGACGAGGGTTTCGAGCGTGCCCGACACGCTGGTCAGGCGCTGGCCGGTGATGAACTGGGCCAGATCGATGGCGTGGGCACCGATGTCGCCGAGCGCCCCTGAGCCAGCGAGCTCCTTCTGCAGCCGCCAGGTGAGTGGGGACTGCGGGTCGACCAGCCAGTCCTGCAGGTAGTTCACCCGCACCTGGCGAATCTTTCCGATTTTGCCGGCGGCGACGAAGTCGCGGGCGAGCGTGGCGGCGGGAACACGACGGTAGGTGAACCCGACCATGGCATAGACGCCACGAGCGAAGGCGCGGGTGGCGGCATTCGTCATCGCCTCGGCCTCGGCGACCGTGTTTGCGAGCGGTTTTTCACAGAGTACGTGTTTGCCGGCGTCGAGGGCGGCGATCGCTATCTCGGCGTGCGACGTGCCAGGGGTGACGATGTCGATCACGTCGATATCCGGCCGGTCGATCACCGCCCGCCAGTCGGTGGACGACTCGGCCCAGCCCCAGCGTGTGGCGGCCTCCGCGGCTTTAGCGTCGTCGCGCCCCACGAGAATACTCATCTTGGGCTGCACGGCCAGGTCAAAAAAGCGCGGGGCGACGCGCCAGCCCTGGGAGTGCGCGGCGCCCATGAACCCGTGGCCGATCATTGCGACGCGAAGCGGTGCGCTCATGTGAAGACTCTTCCTGTAGATGGTTACGGGGAGCAAGACTCGCTTGCTCCCCGTGCGACGCGCCTGTAGTGCTTAGGACTCGAAGGCGGTCGGCAGGTACTGCTCCACGTTCTCACTGGTCACGACGGGGGCGTTGAGCACGATCCGGTTCGGAATCTCGACCTCGACGAGGTCGCTCATTGCCTTCTCCTGCACGAGCAGGCGGGCCAGACGGATACCGTCGGCCGCCTGGGTGGACGGATACACCACGGTGGCCTTCATCACGCTGTCGCCGGCCTGGATCAGGCGCATGGCGTTGGCAGAACCGGCACCGCCGACCATGATGAACTCGTCGCGTCCGGCGGCGTCGATGGCAGCGAGCACGCCGATTCCCTGGTCATCGTCGTGGTTCCAGAGCGCGTCGATCTGCGGGGCGGCGGCGAGCAACTGCGAGGTCGTGGCCTCGCCGCCCGCCACGGTGAAGTCAGCGGAGACGCGGTTGGTGACCGACAGACCGCAGTCGGAGAGCGCCTTGGCGAAGCCGGCGCTGCGCTCCTGGGTGAGGGGGAGCGAATCGATACCGGCAATCTCGGCGACCACGGCGTCGGGATTGTCGCTGAGTTCCTCGCAGATGTAGGTGCCGGCGCTGACGCCCATGCCGTAGTTGTCACCGAGGATGGTGGCGCGGGCGGCGAAGGTGCTCGAGAACTCGCGGTCCACGTTGATCACTGGGATGCCGGCCTCCATGGCGCGGATGGCCACCTGGGTCAACGCGGCGCCGTCGGTGGGCAGCAGCACGATGGCGTCGACTTTATCGTTGATGAAGCTTTCGACTTGGCTGATCTGCAGGTTGGCGTCGTTGGTGCCCTCAGCGATCCTCAGGTCGACGTCGGGGTACTTGGCGGCCTCGGCGATAGCGGCGTTGTTGATGGCACCAAGCCAGCCGTGGTCGGCCGCGGGGCCAGAGTAACCGATGGTGATGGTGTCGCCCTGGGCTTCGTTGCCCTCGACGCTCGCGTTTGTGGGCTGGGTATTCGTCGTTGCACCGCCCGCAGTGCAACCGGTGATGAGGCCGACGACGGCCAGCGAGGTGCCGGCGGCCAAAAGAATTTTGCGACGGACGGTGCGTGGTGCAAGCATGATTTTCCCTCTGACTCGGTAATTGCTGCGGGTATGGAAGTGGCGCTGCGAATTCTGTCAGCGACGGGTGCGGGCAATTGTCGATCAGTTGAGCTGTCGTCGGCGCTGACGAGTTGAACGATAGCAGATGATGACGGTTTGCGTGCAACTTATTGCTGTTCATCGACGTAAGTACCCACGTTGTGTTAGGTTTTTCGCATGATCACTGTCGACCATTCCGCACCATTGCTCGAAGTTCGCGGGCTCAGAAAGAGTTTCGCCGGGGTGAAGGCGCTCCAGGGCGTCGATCTTGTTGTGCGACCCGGCGAGGTGCACTGCGTACTCGGCCAAAACGGCGCGGGAAAATCCACCCTCATCAAGACGCTGTCCGGTGCGTACCAGCCCGACTCCGGTGAGATCTTTTGGCAGGGCAACCCGGTCACCATTGGTGGCCCGGTCGCCGCGCTCGAACTCGGTATCGCCACCATGTATCAGGAACTCGACGTGGTCGACGGCCTGACTATCGCGGAGAACGTATTTCTCGGGCACGAACAATCCACGGGCGGTTTGCTTCACGTTGCCTCAGCCAATGCCCGAACCGAGCAGATCCTCGCCCGTCTCGGCCACAGCGAAATCTCGCCGCGCACGGAGGTGGGCCTGCTCTCGGCCGCGAACAAGCAGATCGTGAGCATGGCCCGGGCCTTGAGCCGGGACACCCGGCTGATCATCATGGACGAACCCAGCGCGGTACTTGATTCTCAGGAAGTGGAGAATTTGTTTCGCGTTGTCGCCGAGCTCACCGCGCAGGGCATCGCCGTGGTTTACATCTCCCACCGACTCGCTGAAATTCGCCGCATTGGCGACCGCATCACCGTGATCAAAGACGGTAAGACCACGGCGTCGGGCCTGATCGTGGCCGACACACCGACGCCCGACCTCATCCGCCTGATGACAGGCCGCGACGTGGCCAACGTTTTTCCCGCTGCCACGCCGATCGCGGCGGATGCGCCGGTGGTGCTGGCCTGCAACCGGCTCAGCGTGCGCGGCGTGTTCAGCAATGTTTCCCTCGAGGTGCGGGCTGGCGAGGTCGTGGGGCTCGCCGGCCTCGTGGGATCTGGTCGCTCCGAAATTCTCGAGGCCATCTACGGCGCTCGCCGCAGCACGGGCGGCACCGTGACCGTGAACGGCACCGTACTGCGCGCCGGCTCGGTCGAGGCCGCCGTGCGTGCCGGCATCGGGCTGTCTCCCGAGGAGCGAAAGAGCCAGGGACTCATCCTCGACGAACCGATCTTCAAAAATGTCACGTTGTCGTCATTCGGTCGGTTCGCCCGCGGCGGGTTTCTGAACGAGCGCCGCGAGCGCCAGGCCGCGCGAGAGCAGATCGAGGCCCTTGAGCTGCGACCGGCAGATCCCGACCGGGTGACTCGAACACTGTCTGGTGGAAACCAGCAGAAGATTCTGCTCGCCCGCTGGCTCGTGCACGGAACCGCTGTGCTGTTGCTCGACGAACCCACCCGCGGTGTCGATGTGGGCGCGCGCGCCGAGATCTACGGTCTCATTCGACGTCTCGCCGAGGCCGGAACCGCCATCATCGTGGTCTCGAGCGAGATCGACGAGGTACTCGGCCTGGCCGACCGCGTGCTGGTCGTCAGCGACGGCGAGGTTCTCACCACTACCAATGCCAACGAAATCGACGAGCCCGGTGTGCTCGATCTGGTCATGAGAGGAAGTGCCGCATGAGCGAGCAAATCACCCAGGCGGCCCCGCCGACCCCCGTTACGCCGGACACACCACCCGGCATCGTCAAGCGGATGCTGGGCGGATCGGTCGGCCGCAACCTCGGGCTGGTCATCGCCTTCGGGTTGCTGATCCTGGTGGGAATCCTCACCGCGGGCGACCGATTCGCCAGCTTCGACAACTTCGTCACGATCATCCGCTTCGCCTCGATCGTCGGTGTGGTCTGCGTCGGAATGACCTTCGTGATCACGGCCGGGGGCATCGACCTGTCGGTGGGGTCGGTGGTGGGCCTGTCGAGCGTGGTGGCGAGCCTCACCGCGGTGCAGCTCGCCTCCGCACAGTCGTCCTGGCTGCTGATCGGCGTGGTCGCGCTTTTCGTCGGTACCCTGGCCGGCTTCGTGAACGGCGTGGTGATTGCGTACGGAGGCGTCGTGGCGTTCATGGCCACGCTCGCCATGCTCGTCGGCGCGCGCGGCCTCGCCGAACTCATCTCGAACCGGTCGACCCAGATCGTGAACAACCAGGGCTTCCTGGACTTCTTTCGCGCCGACCTGCTCGGCGTGCCGATTCTGATCTGGATCTTCCTGGTCGTGGCGGTGGCCGGCTGGGTGCTGCTCAACCGCACCACCTTCGGCCGACGTACAGTGGCCGTCGGCGGCAATGCCGAGGCGAGCCGCCTCGCCGGCATCAAGGTGAAGCGCCACATGGTGTACGTCTACATGCTCTCGGGCCTCACCGCCGGCATCGCCGGGGTGATGTTCCTCGGCCGCACCACGGTCGGTACCTCGACGCACGGCACGCTCCTTGAGCTCGACGTGATCGCGGCCGTCGTGGTGGGCGGCACCCTGCTCATCGGCGGCCGCGGCACCATTGTGGGATCCGTGCTCGGGATACTCATCTTCAGCACGCTCACGAACGTCTTCACTCAGAACAATCTCTCGACCTCGGTGCAGAACGTGGCGAAGGGCGTCATCATCGTGGGCGCCGTGCTGTTGCAACAGCGATTCGCCTCCCGCGGCAGCCGCAGCAAGTGACCGTGCCGGGCAGCAGGGCGCCGGTCGTCTTCGATGACGGGATTCGCGAGACCGCTCTACCGCACGGCGCCCTGGTCGAGACGGAGGTGCTGATCGTCGGGTCGGGCCCCGCTGGCGCCGCCGCGGCTCTGTTCCTCTCCACCCTCGGCGTCGCCAACATGATGATCACCAAGTACCGGTGGACGGCCAACACCCCGCGCGCCCACATCACCAACCAGCGCACGATGGAGATCTTCCGGGACATCGGTATCGAAGACGCGGTGCGTGCAGAGTCGACGCCGAACGAACTGATGGGTGACACCGTGTTCTGCACGTCGATCGCCGGCGAAGAACTCGGGCGAATTCTCACCTTCGGTACGCACCCGGCCCGCCACGCCGACTACGAACTGGCCTCCCCGGCCAGCACCTGCGACATTCCGCAGACCTACCTCGAGCCAATTCTGGTGAAGAACGCCACGATGCGGGGAACACAGACCAGGTTCTCGACCGAGTACCTCTCCCACGTGCAGGACGCGCACGGCGTGACCGTGCGCGTCCTGGACCGGCTTACGGGAACCGAGTTCAGCATCCGTGCGAGATATTTGATCGGCGCCGACGGAGCACGCTCCCAGGTCGCCGCCGACATCGACCTGCCGATGGAAGGGGAAATGGATATCGCCGGATCGATGAACATCACCTTCACCGCCGACATCACGCCCTTCGTCGGGCATCGACCCTCGGTGCTCTACTGGGTGGTGCAGCCCGGGTCCAACATCGGCGGTATCGGAACGGGCCTCGTTCGCATGATCCGGCCGTGGAACCAGTGGCTCGTCGTGTGGGGCTACGACATCACGCAACCGGCTCCGGTGATCGATGAGGCCGCAGCCACGCAGATCGTGCGCAACCTGCTCGGCCTGCCCGACCTCGAGGTAGAGATCACCGGAACGTCGCTGTGGGGAAACAACGCCCAGTACGCCACCCGGCTGCAGTGCGGGCGAGTGTTCTGCGTGGGAGACGCGGTGCACAAGCATCCGCCGAGCAATGGGCTGGGATCGAACACCTCCATTCAGGATTCCTACAACCTGGCCTGGAAGCTCGCCGCCGTGCTCGCCGGCACGGCGGGCTCCGACCTGCTGGAAACCTACTCCACGGAGCGTGCCCCGGTCGCCAGCCAGATCGTCCTGCGCGCGAACAAGTCGGCCCGCGAGTTCGGCCAGCTGTTCGACGCCCTCGGTGTGACCACCGCGCGCACCGAATCGGAGATGATCGAAATGATCGAGGAACGCAAGGCAAACACCCCGGCGGGCGCAGCCAAACGGCAGGCCATTCAGGCCGCGATGGAGGTCAAGGACTACGAGTTCAACGCCCACGGCGTTGAGGTCGGGCAGTTCTACGAATCTACGGCCATCGTCGGCGATGGTTCACGGCGCCCGGAACCCGAGCGCGATCCCGAACTGTACTACCAAGCCTCGACCGTGCCAGGCTCGCGCCTGCCGCACGCCTGGGTGGGCGACAGCGTGCACAAGATCTCGACCCACGATCTCGCTCCCTTCTCGCAGTTCACGCTGATCACCGGCATCACTGGCTCAGCCTGGGCGGATGCCGCGGCGCGGGTGGGCGCGCGGCTCGGTGTCAAGCTTGAAACCGTGATCATCGGTCCCGGCCAGCCCGTCACAGACCTGTACTTCGACTGGGCCAGGTTGCGCGAGGTGGCCGAAGACGGCGCGGTGCTCGTGCGCCCCGACAAGCACATCGGCTGGCGGTCGGATCAGCTCGCCGAGAACCCGGAAGAGGCCGTGTTCGCAGCGATGACGGCGATGCTCAGCCGCGCCGACAGCCGCGCCGACAGCCGTGCCGACAGCCGTGCCGACAGCCGCGTCTTCGCCGGTCAGTCGGCCTGAGTCGCGCATGATGAACCCGAATGCTTTTGCCCGCCTCGTGCGGCTCCCCGCCGCGCTCACCGCGCCCGGCGACACCCTGGCCGGCGCCGCAGCCACTGGGCGCTCCCTCGGCCCGCACACCGTTCTGCTCCCGCTCTGCTCAACCCTCATCTACTGGGCGGGCATGGCCCTGAACGACTACGCCGACCGGGCTCTGGACGCGGTCGAGCGCCCGGAACGACCAATTCCGGCCGGCGACGTGACGCCCGCCGAGGCCCTTACCGTGGCCATCGTGCTCACCACGGCCGGCATCGGCATCGCCGCACTGAGTGGCGGACGGCGTGCCCTTGCGGTCGCGCTCCCGCTCGCCGCGAGCGTCTGGGCCTACGATCTGGTGTTCAAATCCACCCCGTTCGGTCCGGTCTCGATGGCGGCCACCCGGTTGCTCGACGTGTTGCTCGGCGCCGAATCGGTGCGATCAGCGCTGCCGACGGCGCTCACGGTCTTCACCCACACCCTCGGCACCACCACCCTCAGCCGGGACGAGGTGCACGGATCCACGAGCACACTCGTCGGCACCCTGGCCGTCGCGGGTACCGTCTGTGCTTCCGTCGTCGCCGCTGCCGGTCCCGCCATCCGGCCGACCAACGGATGGCTACCCAGGGCCGTCGGGGCCGCCCTAGTCACCGTCTACCTCGGCTCCGTCGCGCCAGCCCAACTGCGCGCGCGCAACACGCGCGCCGCTGGCGACGTGCGCCGCGCGGTCGGTGCCTCGGTCATCGGCACGATCGGACTGCAGGCAGCGCTGATCGCGCGGTCCGGCTTCGTTGGAACCGGGCTGGCCGTTGCCGCCCTGCTGCCGCTCGGTCTGCGCCTCAGCCGGAAGGTATCCGCCACATGATTGTCACCTGTGTCACCACGAGCGAAACCTCGGGAGCGTTCCAGTGAGCGCCACCGCCCTGCACGACCACTTGAACGACGCCGGTTCGATCTGGCTTGAAGTCGCCCGGGGCGACGTTGAGCGTCATTCGGCAGCGATCACCCGGTACTTCCCGGCTGTGTCCCGGCGCTGTGGGCGTACCCCGCTCCGGGACGACGATCCGCGGGGCCTGCGCTACGGCACCATCGACGACGCGGCTCGCGGAGTGCTGCTGGGCGCACTCGCCGGCCCAACCCGCGTTGATCTACTGGACGACCTGTATCGTCACGGCGATTCCGGGGAGAAACGCGGGGTGCTGCGCGGGCTGCACCTGCTCGATGATCCCGACGCTTCTGGCGGCACTGGCATCGGTTCAGAGCTCCTGACCCTCGTCGAAGACGCCCTCCGCACCAATGACGTGCGCCTGGTCGCGGCTGCCCTGCAACCGTATGGCGCGCACTACCTCGGCCTCGAGGCGTACCGCCAGGCCGTGGTCAAGTGCGTCTTCATGGGTGTACCCCTGCACGTCATCGCGAATCTCGCCGAGCGGCAAGACGCCGAACTCGCCCGCATGCTCGTTGACCTCGCCCACGAACGCAGCGCAGCGGGGCGCGATATTCCCGCCGATATTCCCGCCGTGGTCGCCGCGTTTCCCGAGTATCTTCACCGCGCGGACCTCCCGGCCGCCCTGCTCTTCGCACTGCAACCAGCCATTCCCCTATATAAGGAGTAAGAACTCGACATGCGCATCATGGACCCGCACATTCACATGAGTTCCCGCACCACCACCGACTACGAGGCCATGTACGCGGCCGGGGTGCGCGCGGTGGTGGAGCCGGCCTTCTGGCTCGGCCAGCCGCGCACGAGCGTGGACTCGTTCATCGACTACTTCGACGCCCTCGTCGGCTGGGAACCCTTCAGGGCCAGCCAATTCGGCATCCGCCACTTCTGCACGATCGGGCTCAACCCGAAGGAGGCCGGCGACCAGCGCCTGGCCGCCGTGCTGGATATTCTGCCGCGTTACCTCGAGAAGGACGGCGTCGTGGCGGTGGGCGAGCTCGGGTACGACTCGATGACCCCACAGGAAGACCGCGCCTTCGCCGCCCAGCTCGCGCTCGCCGTGGCCCACGAACTCCCCGCGCTCGTGCACACCCCGCACCGCGACAAGGTCGCCGGCACCCGCCGCACCCTCGACGTGGTGCGGGAGAGCGGCATTGCGCCCGGCATGGTCGTCGTCGACCACCTCAACGAGGTCACCGTGCACGAGGTCGTCGATTCCGGCTGCTGGATGGGCTTCAGCATCTACCCCGACACCAAGATGGACCCCACCCGCATGGTCGCCGTGCTGAAAGACGTCGGCCTCGACCGCGTGCTCGTCAACTCGGCCGCCGACTGGGGGCGCAGCGACCCCCTCACCACGCTGCGAACCGGTGAGGCCATGCTGGCCGCCGGTTTCGACGACGACGCGGTCGACCGCATCCTCTGGCGCAACCCGGTCGAGTTCTACGGCCAGAGTGGCCGCCTCGATCTCGATGAACCCAGCGACACAACGGATACCGCGGTGCCGGCCGAATTCGCCGGCAACTCCATTATGCGGGGTGCCCGCGCATGACCGACCCCGTGCCCGGCGCACCGAACGGGCCCACGCCGCTGCTCGTGATCGACGTCGCCGGGCTGACCCCGCGCCTGCTCGCCGTGATGCCGCAGCTGCGGGCCGTTGCGGCCCGCGGATTCTCCGCCGAACTCGGCACCGTGCTGCCCGCCGTCACCTGCTCGGCACAGTCCACCTTTCTCACCGGCCTCAGGCCCGCCGAACACGGCATCGTCGGCAACGGCTGGTACCTGCGCGACATCGGCGAGGTCAACCTCTGGCGCCAGCACAACCGGCTGGTCGGCGGCGAGAAGGTCTGGGAGACCGCCCGCCGCACCAATCCCGGCTACCGGGTGGCGAACGTGTGCTGGTGGTACGCCATGGGCGCCACGACCGACGTCACGATCACCCCGCGCCCCGTCTATCACGCCGACGGACGCAAATCACCGGATGCCTACATCCGCCCGCCCGAGCTGCACGACGAACTGGTCAAGAAGCTCGGTGCCTTTCCGTTGTTCACCTACTGGGGCCCGACCGCGGGGATGGCCTCCTCGCGCTGGATCGTGGGCGCGGCCCGGCACGTGCTGCCCGACCACGACCTCACGCTCGTGTACGTGCCGCACCTCGACTACGACCTGCAGCGCTTCGGCCCCGACGACCCGCGCTCTTTCGACGCTGCGCGCGAGCTCGATGCGGTGCTCGCGCCGCTGCTCGATGATGCGCATCGGCGGGGCGTGACCGTCGTGGTGCTCAGCGAATACGGCATCACCAACGTGGACCAGCCCGTCGACGTGAACCGGATGCTGCGCCGCGAAGGCCTGCTCGAGGTGCACACGAACGCGAGCGGCGAACTGCTCGACCCGTGGACCTCCCGCGCCTTCGCGGTCGCCGACCACCAGCTCGCGCACGTCTACGTGCAGGACCCCGCCGATGTGCCTCGGGTGCGCGCGCTGCTCGAGGCGCTGCCCGGGGTGGCCGAGGTTCTAGACGCCGAAGGCCAGGCCGGCTACAGCCTCGACCATGAACGCAGCGGCGAACTCGTGGTCGTGGCCGAGAAGAACGCCTGGTTCACCTATTACTACTGGCTCGACGATGCGAAGGCGCCGGACTTCGCGCGAGGCGTGGAGATTCACAAGAAGCCCGGCTACGACCCAGCCGAGCTGTTCTTCGACCCTGACGACCGTTTCGTGAAGCTGCGGGCGGCCCGCAACCTCGCGAAGAAGAAGTTGGGGCTGCGCTACGCGATGGATGTCGTGCCGCTCGATCCCTCCTGCGTGCGAGGCTCTCACGGCCGGCTGCCGGAGACTGCCGCCGACGGCCCGGTGCTGCTCTGCTCCGACCCGGCGGCCGCACGCTCCAGCCTCGCCGCCACCGAGGTGCGCGACCTGCTGCTCGCCCTCGCCGGCCTCGCGCAGCCCGCCCCCGTCTAGCCCGCCCGCCCCGACCCCCTCGTGGCACTCGTTTCAGAACGTGGCACTCGTTCAAACGAGTGCCCGGCAGGCAAACACGTGCCACGAGCGTTCCGAGGGCGCACAGCAACGGCGCCCCCTCACAGGGGCGCCGTTGTCATGCCTGAGTTAGTGCTAGAAGCGCACGTTCCGCAGGTAGTTGTAACCGACCTCTGCGGTCTGCAGCGCGGTCACGTCTGGCTGGTCATTCTCGACCGCGTACAGCTTCACCGGGTGGGCGTCGAAGATGCGTGGGAAGTCGATCGTGCCGGTGCCGAGGTCGGCGAATCCACCGGCCGCATCGCGGTCCTTCACGTGGTACTCGAGCACCTGCTGCGGGGCATCCTTGATCACGTCGATCGCGAATTGCACCGGGTCGGCAGCGCCGACACCGACACCGCCGGTCACGGCCCAGTACAGGTCCACCTCGAGGTGAACGAGCTTCGGGTCGAGGCGGGTCGTGAAGATGTCCCACGGGGTGAGCCCGCCACCGAGGTCGGTCGTGAACTCGTGCGCGTGGTTGTGGTACCCGTACTTGATCCCCGCCCCCTGGGCAACGGATGCCTCGGCGTTCATCTGGTCAGCCCACTGGCGCCAGTCATCGGCCACGCTCGAGGCCAGATAGGGAACATTCATGTACGTCTGCCCGAGCGTCACCGCGCCGGCGATCTTGGCCTGCAGCGCAGCGGGCGAGCCGCTGATGCCGTCGTGGCTCGAGCTCGGCGTGATACCGAGTTCGTCGAGGAAGGCGCGCATCGCCTCCGGCGTACGGCCGTAGAGACCGGCGAGTTCGACCTTGGTATAGCCGTAGTCCGCGAGCGCTTCGAACGTGGTGTCGACGCCGTCGCCACTCATGATCGATCGCAGCGTGTACAGCTGGATGCTGATCAGCCCCGGCGGAACCTTGCGGCCCTTGCCCGGCTTGCCTTCGGGGCCCGGCTTGCCTTCGGGGCCCGGCTTGCCGGGCATTCCGCCCGGTGCTGCTGTGGCCGAGCTTGCGCCGGCCACGGCGAGACCGGCTCCGGCTCCCGCCGCGAGTGCGCCGCGCAGAAAGTTGCGGCGGTTGAGATTCTTCTTGCCTTCGAGCGACTTGTTCAGTTCGCTCGCGCCGTCAAATCCGAAACACATGTGAGTACCTTTCGTTAGGTGTGCGAGGCAGAAATTAGTTGGAGCGCAGTGCTACCTCGGCGGAGCCGGTGAGGGGCCCGGAGGAGTCGCCGCCGGCATCCGTGTATGAGGCGTTGAAGACCCCAGAGAGGTCGTCGGTCTCCGGGTTGTGGCCGGAGGGAACCGTGGTGGTGATGGTTCCCGTGCAACCGCCAGAGGTTGTGATCGGGTGGCCGTGCGAATCGTGGCCCAGGATGTAGGTCACGGTCACGAGCGAGCAGTCGACCGGCTGGTCGTCGGTCACGAGAACCTCGTAGGTCACCGTGTCGCCGAACTGGAAGTCCTGGCCGACCACGGGGGTGATGAAGGTCACGACCGGGGCCTGGTTGCCCACCTCAATCTCGACCTCTGCGGAGGCGTAGCGCCCGCGGTCCTTGCCGCCGGCATCCGTCACCTGCAGGGAAGCAGTGAAGGCGCCATCCGTCTCGTAGGTAAAGGTGGGGTTCAGCTCGCGAGAGTCGACGACCCCGTCGGACTCGAAGTCCCAGGCGTAGCTGAGCGTGTCACCCTCTGGATCGGTGGTTCCTTCGCTCGAGAACTCGACGGTGAGGGGCGAGGCGCCAGCGGTCGGCGTGCCGGAGGCCATCGGGAGGGGCGAGCGGTTGCCCTTGTCTCCGACGAAGTCGATTCGGGAGAGCTGCGCGTCGGGGTTCTGCGCGAAGTACCCGTCGCCGTATTCGAGAACGTAGAGCGCGCCGTTTGGGCCAAACTCCATGTCGATCGGGTTGTCGACGATGATCGAATCCACGACGGCCTCGATCTTCTCCAGCTCGCCGTCGGTGAGGGTCATGCCCTTGATGTAGTCGCGAGTCCACTCGTACATCATCGACATGCCGTCGTAGTACTCGGGCCAGGCAACGGATGCCTTACCCTTTGACGCCGTCTTGTCGAAGACATACGCGGGGCCGGCCATCGGGCCGATGCCGCCGGTCTCAAGCTCCGGGAATTCCTCGGACAACCCGTAGCCGTACCAGACGTGGGGCTGCACAACGGGAGGCAACTCGCGCAGGCCCGTGTTGCGGGGCGAATCGTTCACGGGAGCGGCGCAGTCAAACGTTTCACCGGAGATGCCGGTGGCGAAGTCGAAGTCCACGTAGGGCAGATCGGCGGTGGCGCAGTACGGCCAGCCGTAGTTTGCCGCTTCGGTGATACTCGTCCACTTGCCGGTGCCGGCCGGGCCGCGCAGGGGATCGGCGGTCCGGGAATCAGGGGAGTAGTCGCCCACATACAGCTCCCCAGTCTTCTGGTTGAGCTCGATGCGGAACGGGTTGCGCATGCCCATCACGTAGATTTCCGGGCGGGTGAGCTCGGTGCCGGGGGCGAACAGGTTGCCTTCGGGGATCGTATAGCCGCCGTCTGCTGTGGGTGTGATGCGCAGGATCTTGCCGCGCAGGTCGTTGGTGTTGGCTGCGCTGCGCTGCGCGTCGAAGGCCGGGTTGCGTTCGATGCGCTCGTCGATCGGTACGAAACCGTCGGAGGAGAACGGGTTCGAGTCGTCGCCGGTGGAGAGGTAGAGGTTGCCGACAGTGTCGAAGACGATGTCGCCGCCGACGTGGCAGCAGATGCCACGATCCACGTCGACGTCGAGGATCTTCTGCTCGCTTGCAAGGTCGAAGACGGCGCCGTCGAACTGGAAGCGCGAGAGGGTGATGGAGCCCTTGAACGGTGCGAAGTCAGCCACTGTGCCGCTGAGCGGGGCATCGCCCTCGTTCACGCCGGCGGTTGCCGGGTCGTCGAGCGGTGTGTTCAGCGGTGCGGAGTAGTACAGGTAGATCCAGTTGTTGCCCGGTGTGCCGAACTTTGGGTCGAGCGCGATGCTCTGCAGGCCCTCCTCGTCGTGCTGATAGACGTCGATCGTCGCGGCGAGCGTGTTGAGCCCCGATTGTGCGTCGTTGAGCCAGATGTCGCCGGCCCGGGTGGTGTGCAGCACGTCGTTGTTGGGCAGTACGGCCAGGTCGAGCGGCTCGCCAGGGGTGGCGTCGAGGGTGACCTTCTGAAAGCTCGAATCGGCGGGGGCCGTCGGGCTGGGTTCGCCGGGCTTGCCCGGGGGTGCTGTGTCGCCGGGGGCCGCTGCTGCGGGCGTCGCGGTGAGGGCGGCGACCACGAGGGTGGCCATCGCCGCCCCCGCGGTCAGTCGAAGTCTGTGCTTCGTTCGCATATCTGGTTCTCCTCGTTGAGATCACGGCGCGACTCTTAGGTGAGCGGTGCCGGTGTCGCCACGGTAAGTGCACACTTCGGTGTCTGAATAACCGGAAGACCCAGTACCTATTTGCCGCTTGGTGCCGTGAGAAAGTTTTGTGGCCGGCTTGGGATACCGCACCGGGGGTTCACACGACGGCACCGAACTACAAACCCCCTTATTTTTGACCGCACGGGGTTTCGCGTTCAGTGCCCTAGTCTGGGGGGTATGCCAACGCCGGCACGACCCGCCTACCCCAACTCCTACGCCGACCTGCGCCTATGGTTTGACGAAGAGTGGAAGTGCCTCGACTATCTCGACTGGTTGCGGTGGCCGAACGGATTTCACTGCCCGAACTGTGCACACGAGCACGGCTGGCGCGAGGCGCACCAGCGGTGGCGATGCGCGGGCTGCGGCAAACGCGTTTCTGCAACAGCCGGAACCATTTTTCACGGCACCCGCACCGAGCTCGCCGTCTGGTTCAGTGCGGCTTGGCTGCTCGTGAACAGCAAGGTCGGGCTGTCGGCTACGCAGTTGCATCGGGAGACCGGGCTCGGATCGTTGCAGACCGCCTGGGCGATGTTGCACCGCTACCGATCGGTCATGGTGCAACCGGGCCGGGAACGCCTGCGCGGCAACGTGGAGGTCGACGTGTCCTACCTCGGCGGCTCGGTTCCCGGTCGGGGTTCACTGGGCCGGGTGCTGTTCGCCGTCGCTGTCGAAGTGGATGCCGATGGTCTCGGCCGTACCCGCGTTGCGGTGATCCCGAGCGCCGGGACAGCGCAGCTGGCCGCCTTCATGCTCGATTCTGTCGAGCCCGGCAGCCGAGTCGTGACCCACGACTGGTCCGCGTATCCGGTGGGAATCCGAGACCGGTACGCTCACGTCGCACGGCCACTGTCCGCGCCAGGTTCCCCAACCCGCCAGGTGCTGCCCGCCGTGCGCCGGGTGGTCTTTCAGGCTAACCATTGGCTGATGGGGCCGAGGCAGGGAGCGGTCAGCGCGGAACACCTGCCCGCCTACGTCGACGAATGGGTGTTTCGGTTCAATCATCGGCACTCCGAGAGTCGTGGGCAGCTTTTTCACACACTGCTGGGGTACGCCGTGGCCGGGCGGCCCGTCACCTATCAATCGCTGCTGAAGACCGGACGCACCCGGCCCGCGGCCGGCGTGCCGAACCAAGCAGCCCAATCAGGTTCCCTGGCGCTTCCGTGGCGCTGACCGGCGCTACCCCGGCGCTGAACGGTGCTGAACGGCATTGAACGGTGCCGTCGTGGTGCTGGGGTTCTCTTTGAGGCCGCAGCAGCGGCATCCGCTCGGAAAGTATCGAGGTTCGAATGATTCGTATGGTTGAATTGCCTGATGATCGACATAAGTCACGTCAATGCCCTCGGTTCGGCCGGCGCCAGCGATCTTTTTCAAGTGTTGCGGGACGGGCAACCACGCACCCGTACGGAACTGGCCGACCTCTCCGGACTGGCCCGCTCCACCGTAGCCCTGCGGGTTGACGCGCTCACGCGCCTCGGCCTCGTCGGTCCGGCCGGTAACGCCACCTCCACCGGAGGCCGACCCTCGTCGCAGTTCGCCCTGCAATCGGGCAATAAGTTCGTGCTGGCCGTGGACATCGGTGCGAGCCATATTCGGATCGCACTGAGCGATCTGGGTGGAAAAACCCTCGTGCAGGACTCCACCTTTTTGGAAATATCGGAGGGGCCAGAGGTCGTGTTGAACTGGGTCATCGAGGCCGGGGCGCGGTTGTTCAGCGACAGCAAGCGGTCAACGGCCGATCTGCTCGCGATCGGCGTTGGCCTGCCCGGGCCGGTGGAACACACCAGCGGTCGGCCGATCAACCCGCCGATCATGCCGGGCTGGGACCGCTTCGACGTACCCGGCTGGCTTCAGCAGCATTTTCATGTTCCCGTGCTCGTTGACAACGACGTCAACCTGATGGCGCTCGGCGAACGGGAATTCGCCTGGTCAGAAACTGACCACCTCATCTTCATGAAGATAGCCACCGGCATTGGTGCCGGCGTCATATCCGGTGGCTACCTGCAGCGCGGCGCGCAGGGTATCGCCGGTGACCTGGGGCACGTGCAGATCGCCCGCGGTGCGGGGGTGCCGTGCCGCTGCGGCAACGAGGGATGTCTCGAGGCCGTGGCCTCCGGGGCGGCACTCACCCGCCTGCTGGGCGCTCAGGGCCTTCCGGTGACCACGAGCCAGCACGTTGTCGACCTGGTGAAACAGGGCAATCTCGAGGCGATCCGAGCCGTACGCCAAGCCGGACGGGACATGGGCGAGGTGCTCACCATGTGCGTCAACCTGATCAATCCATCCGTCATCGTTCTCGGCGGATCAATGGCTCAGGCCGGGGAGCACCTGATTGCGGGCGTGCGGGAAGTCGTCTACTCGCGCTCCAACCCCCTCGCCACCCAGCACCTGCAGATCACCCAGTCCAGCGCGGGGGCGAACGCCGCCATTCTGGGCGCGAGCATGCTCGCCATCCACCATGCACTCTCGCCCGAGCGCATTGAGGCCATGGTCGCGGGGCTCGCCGGCTGACGCCCGTCCTGACCTGTCCAGTGGCGAGGTCAGGAGGCATAACTCCTGCAATCTGAGCGGCCGCCAACCGACTTGCGCGAAATGACGCGGGTGTCTAGGTGGTCCGTCGACGATTTGAAGGAGTTATGCCCCGGTACACGGTGGCTAGTTCAGAAAAGACCCGGGCCCCGATTTTTCGATGGTGAGCGGGGCGGTCGCATTCGGTTCTTTGGAATTTGCCACGTAGGTGCGAATGGTGGAGCTAGCGAGCGCCGAGCAGGTGTTCGAGGGCGAGCTGCTGCAGGTGCACGAAGCCAAAGCCCTTGCCGCCGAAGTAGGCGTCGGTGTCGAAGTCCTCGTAGGAGCCGCGGTCGGCCAGCAGGTCGTCGTAGCTTTCGCCCGGGGCGAGGGTGTTGTTCGACAGCTCAGGTACCTTCGAGGCGGCGAGGGCTGCCTGCACTTCGGGGTCGGCGCGGAAGGCGGCGGCCCGCTGCTTGAGCAGCAGGTAGGTGCGCATGTTGGCCGCAGCGCTGGTCCACACTCCGGCGACGTCTTCGGTGCGGCTCGGCTTGTAATCGAAGTGGCGCGGCCCGGTGTAGGTCTGGCCACCGTTCGGGCCGCCGTTTTCGAGCAGGTCGACCAGCGCGAACGCGTTCTGCAGGTCGCCGTGGCCGAAGACCAGGTCCTGGTCATACTTGATGCCGCGCTGACCGTTGAGGTCGATGTGGAACAGCTTGCCCTGGTACAGCGCCTGCGCGATGCCGGCGGCGAAGTTGAGCCCGGCCATCTGCTCGTGCCCGACCTCGGGGTTCACGCCGACCATGTCGGGCCGCTCGAGCGTTTCGATGAACGCCATTGCGTGGCCGACGGTCGGCAGCAGAATATCGCCGCGGGGTTCGTTGGGCTTGGGCTCAATGGCAAAGCGGATGTCGTAGCCCTTGTCGGTGACATAGTCCCCGAGTAGGTTCACGGCCTCGCGGTAACGCTCGAGCGCCGAACGGATGTCCTTGGCCGCGTCATACTCGGCGCCCTCGCGGCCGCCCCACATGACGAATGTCTTCGCGCCCAGCTCAGCAGCGAGGTCGATGTTGCGCAGCACCTTGCGGAGCGCGAACCGGCGTACGGCGCGGTCGTTCGAGGTGAATCCGCCGTCCTTGAAAACCGGGGCGCTGAATAGGTTTGTGGTGACCATCGGCACGATGAGCCCGGTGTCGGAGAGCGCCTGCTTGAGGCGGTCGATCTGCTGCTGGCGGGCGGCATCCGTTGAACCGAAGTCGAACAGATCGTCGTCGTGAAAGGTGAGGCCGTAGGCGCCGAGCTCGGCCAGATTGGTCACGGCATCGACGACGTCGAGCTTGGGGCGAGTAGGACCTCCAAACGGGTCGCTGCCGTTGTAGCCGACGGTCCAGAGCCCGAAGGAGAACTTGTCGTCACGGGTGGGGGTCAGGTCGCTCGGTGTCATGTCAGGACGTCCAATTCCGCTGCATCGATGATTTGTTGATTACTCAAACATATACCGAGAGTGGGTGCAGTCGTCAATAGCCGGACTAACGAATCCGCCGCATCCGGGTAGCTCCAGAATTCGAGTGCCATCAAGCCCAGGTGAACCTACGGGTCCGGTAAGTTGTCCCAAACATCACATCTCGTGAAGCGGCCGGCATGAAGCAGGCGAATGAACGCAATTGGGCTCGGAACTACCGCTACGGGGCTCCGATCGTGCATCCGACAGCGATCGAAACGATGCGCACGCTCTTCGCCCGGATCGCGCCGCTGCTGCCGGCCCGCGAAGCGGCGCTGGCCCCCTTCGCGGTGCGGCCGCATTGGGGCAAACTCTCAGACGGATGCCAAGACGCTTGCGACCAGCTTCCCCCGGCTCGGCGATTTTCGAGCCCTTGTTGATCGGCTCGATCCGGCGGGCAAGTTTCGGAACGCGTTTGTCGAGCGCCCACGTTGACTACCGATAGTGGCGCATTACACGTGGTCGCGCCAGCTGTGCTCGGGGGCGAAGCCGAGCATCCGCTTGGCCTTGTCGATCGATAACAGGGTCTCGTGTTCTCCGACCGCCTTGACGACTCTGACGCTCGGAAAGACCTCGGCGGCCAGGCTCGCGCTCGACCGGCTCATCACTGTGTCGGCGGCCGCGATGATGAACGTCTCGAAACCCGGCTGGGCTCGTTCGAGCGCCCGCAGCACGGCTTGGGCGCCGTCGCGACCGTCGATGTAGCCCCACAGATTCCACTTGCGCAGGGTGGCGTCGTCGTTGAATGCGGGGAAGGCCGCGTAGTCGTCCTCGTCCATCACGTTGGAGAAGCGCAGCGCCGTGATACTCAACAGCGGATCCCAGCGCACGAGCTGGATAGCCATTTGCTCCTCGAGGTGTTTCACGAGTGAATACGTGCTCTCCGGCCGGGCCGGGTACTCCTCGTCGACGGGAATGTAGGGCGGGTCGACATCGAATGGCAGACCGAGGGTCGTCTCACTCGAGGCATAGACGATCGTCTTGATTCCGGCCCGGCGGGCGGCCTGAAAGACGTTAAAGGTCGCGAGCATGTTGTTGTGGAAGGTGGCCACATCGGGCAGAAGGCCAGGAGCCGGGATGGCCCCCAGATGCACGACGGCGTCGAATCCGTCCGTGCGGTCGTCGATGCCGAACATCACGTCGATGACCTGGCCATAATCAGTAAGGTCGATCGTAGTAAATCCCGAACCGCGAGAACCCGTGCGGTCGAGGTTGGTGACGACGTGGCCCTCGTTCGTCAGGCGCGCAACAACGCTGCGCCCGAGCTTGCCACTGCCGCCGGTGACGGCGATTCTCATGAATACTCCTTGATTCTAAAAGCGGATGCCGCTGGCTTACGCTTCGCGCTGCTCCGGCGAGGTGGTCTTGCGCGGGTCGAACTCGGCCAGGTCGCGCACGGCGGTGTCGATTCTCGTGAGCACGTCCGCGTCGAGGTGCACACCGGCGGCCTTCGCGTTGTCGGCGACCTGCTCGGGCCGGGACGCCCCCATGATTGCGGATGCGACGTTCTTATGGGCCAGCACCCAGGCGAGCGCGAGCTGCGCCATGGTGAGGCCGAGCTCGTCAGCGATCGGGCGCAATTTCTGCACACCGGTGAGCACCGGCTCGCTCATCCAACGCTTGATCATGTTGGCGCCGCCCTGAGCATCCGTTGCCCGGCTGCCGTTCAGTGGTGCCTGACCAGGCAGGTACTTGCCGGTGAGCACGCCCTGAGCCACGGGGGACCAGACGATCTGAGAGACGCCGAGCTCCTCGGCGGCCGGAACCACTTCGGATTCAATCACGCGCCACAGCATCGAGTACTGCGGCTGGTTGGAGATGAGCTGAATGCCGAGGTCGGTGGCGAGGGCGTGGCCGGCGCGTAGCTGCGTCGCGTTCCACTCGCTTACCCCGATATAGAGGGCCTTGCCCTGGCGCACGACGTCGGCGAAGGCCTGCATCGTCTCCTCGAGCGGGGTCTCCACGTCGTACCGGTGGGCCTGATAGAGGTCGACGTAATCCGTTTGCAGTCGGCTGAGCGAGCCGTCGATCGACTCGAGGATGTGCTTGCGGGAGAGGCCGGTGTCGTTGTGTCCCTTGGGGCCGGTCGGGCCGAAGACCTTGGTGAAGATTTCGAGGGACTGTCGGCGTTCGCCGCGTAGGGCGTCGCCCAATACCTGTTCGGCGACGGTGTTGGCGTAGACGTCTGCGGTGTCGAACGAGCTGATTCCGGCGTCGAGGGCCGCGCGCACGCAGGCCGTCGCGGTGTCGTTCTCGATCTGAGACCCGTGGGTGAGCCAGTTGCCGTAGGTTATTTCTGAAACTTTCAATCCGCTGTTGCCGAGGTATCGAAACTCCATGACGTCCCTGTCTGGCGCCGCAAGTCTGTCAGCACCCTTGATGATTTGTTGACATTGGCAACGTATCACCCGTCGAGCTCATCCGGCGCAGTAACCTGACTTTTGACCGAAAAAAGCGAGCCGGAAGCCGAGAGCAGTGGACGCCATGCAGGGCAATAACCATGACGATGTGCGCAGGCACAACCTGTCGATCATCCTGCGCCTCGTGCATCGCGGCGGCGCAGCGTCGCGCGCCCAGCTCACCCGACTTACCGGCTTGAACCGGTCGACGATCGGCGCGCTGGTCGCGGAGCTGGTCGAGCGCGGCCTGGTCGAGGAACGCACTCCCGACCCCACGAAGCTCGCCGGGCGACCGAGCCCGATCGTGGCGGCAAGCGACCGAATCGTGGCCATTGCGGTGAATCCTGAAATCGACGCGATCACAGTGGGAGCCGTCGCCCTCAGCGGCGTCGTCCACCGGCTCATCCGCTATGCCACGCCGTCGTCGCCGTCAATCGCTGAGGCCGTCACGATCACCGCGGGCATTGTGGCGGAGCTGAAGCGCGACCTCGGCGAATATTCCATAATCGGAATAGGAGTGGCGGTGCCCGGTCTCGTGCGTGCGAGTGACGGTCTGGTGCGTCACGCCCCGCATCTCGGTTGGGTCGACGAGCCGTTGTGCGACCTGCTTGCCGCTGCGACGGGCCTTCCGGTCGTTGCGGCCAACGACGCGAGCCTTGGTGTCACGGCCGAACGCTATTTCGGTTCCGGTCAAGGCCTGACCGACCTCGTCTATCTCAACGGCGGGTCGAGCGGCATCGGAGGCGGCCTCGTGATCGGGGGCGTCGCCGCTGGTGGCCAGGCCGGGTATGCGGGGGAGTTCGGCCACACTCGGGTGAGCGACGGCATCGACACCGATTCGGCTGGCATCGCGGGCACCCTCGAAGCCGAGGTCACCCGCCACGCCTTGCTCGCCGCGCTCGGCCTGCAGGCCGGCGAAACGGATGCCGACACCCTCGAACGCGCGCTGCTCGCCTCCGACTCGCTCATCGTGCGCAACCTGGTGAATCGACAGCTCGATTTCCTGGCCATCGCCCTGGCCAGCGCCGTCAACATGCTCAACCCGCAGCTCATCGTGCTCGGCGGTTTTCTCGCCGCACTCCACGCGGTTGACCCGGAACGTTTGAACGTTGCCGTCGCCGCCTTGACTCTTCCCGCCGCATTCGCAGAGGTCAGCATCGCGCCAGCTGTGCTCGGCTCCAACCTGCTCATGATCGGGGCGGCCGAACTCGCTTTCGAGGCACTGCTGGTGGACCCGCAGCAGGATCGAGGGAATACTACGGGTCTACCCCCGCTTGGCTCTAAAGCGGCCGACACGGCCGCACCAACTTTCTCAACCAGCCAAGGACATCCGCTTTCGTGATTACTGCCAGCATTCCCGTGGTTAGCGCCGCGCAACTCGCTTCCAAAGCCGCGCACCCCGGGGACAAACTGACCAGGCGTCAGCGCATCGTCTACATTCTCATTCTCGGCGCGCTCACGGCTCTCGGCCCGTTCACGATCGACCTCTACCTGCCCGCCTTTCCGACGTTGGAGAGCGAATTCGGGGTGCTGCCGTCGGTCATTCAGCTGACGCTGACCGGCACCATGATCGGTTTCGGATTCGGGCAGCTGGTGGTGGGGCCGTGGAGCGACAAGGTCGGGCGCCGGCTGCCGCTGATGCTCGCGACCGGTGTGCATATTCTGGCCTGTGTCGGCGCTGCGCTGTCGAACGAGATCGTCATGCTCGCTGTATTTAGGGTGCTGCAGGGCTTCGGCGCCGCGGCCGGCGCGGTCGTCGCGATGGCCATGGTGCGCGACCTGTTCGGCGGCAAGCCGCTCGTGCGCATGCTCTCCCGCCTCGCCCTGGTCAGCGGGCTCGCGCCCGTGCTGGCGCCGGTGATCGGGTCGCAGCTGCTGCTCGTGATGAACTGGCGCGGCATCTTCTGGGTGCTCGCCGCCTACGGTGTCATCGTGATTCTGGCCGTCGCCTTCTGGATCGTGGAGACCCTGCCCGAAAACGAGCGCCACGCCAAGGGCCACAACACCCTGGCCCAACGCTACAAGGCCGTGCTGAGCGACCGCACCTTCGTGGGCGTCGCCATCATCGGGGCGATGACGTTCACCGGGCTGTTCTCCTACCTGTCAGCGTCGCCGTTTCTGTTTCAGGATGTGTACCAGTTCAGCCCGCAGGAATACGGTCTACTGTTCGCCGTCAACTCCCTCGGTGTGGTCACCGGCGTGCAGCTGAGCTCGCGCCTGATGCACCGGTTCAATATTGGACCCCAGTGGATTCTCTCGGTCTCCACGGTCGTGCTGCTGCTCACCGCCGCTGCCATTGTGCTGCTCGACCTGGCCGGCATGGGACTGTGGGGAACCCTGGTTCCGCTCTGGTTCTTCATTGCGGCCTGCGGCTTCACGCTGCCGAGCGTGCAGGTCATCGCTTTGAACGCGCACGGACATGAGGCCGGCACCGCGGCATCACTGCTCGGTGCGGCCAACTTCGGGGTGGCTGGTCTGATCTCGCCGATTGTGGGAGTGCTCGGAGTGGGAACGGCGATACCGATGGCATCCGTTATGGGCGTCACCGCGGTGGTTTCGCTCCTCTCGCTCTGGCTGATCGTGCGCCCGCGCACCGTGCCAGCCCTCGACCGCTAGGCGCCCGGGCCCACCTTGTAGCCCCGGGCCCCGTCTATAAACTGGGCCCAGGGACGGGGCCTGGGCCCCGTCCGCAATGTGCGCGGCCCGAGCAGACACAGAATACTGAGCGGATGGCCGCGGGCTCGGCCCGGTGCGTGGCCGAATACAGCGGGCAGCCCTACGATGGCGGGATGACTAACCCGGAGCGCGCCGCAGACCGAGCGGCCCGCCGCATCTCCCGCCGTTGGCCCGTCATTAGCGGGCTCTCCGCCGTGGCCCTGGCGGCCCTGCTCGGCCTCGTCGTGGTCGTGCGCGCGAACGGCGTCGCCCTCGAGGTCGACACCGAGTGGATGGACGAGATCATCGAGCACCGCTCGCCGATCTGGGAAATTCCGTCGCTGTTTATGAACGCGCTCGGCGGCGGACTGTTCGGCGTGCTCATCGTTCCGCTGGCCATCACCCTCGCGATTGTGCTCATCAAACGGCCCTGGGCCGCCGGGTACTACCTCGTGGCGACCGTGCTGAGTGCGGGCGGGGTGCAACTCCTGAAACAATTGTTCGGACGAGCTCGACCCGAAGATATGCTGGTCACCTCGGATTTCGGCTCGTTTCCGTCCGGGCACGTCGCGAATGCGGCGACCATGGCCGTCTGCCTCGCCATCATTTTTCCCCGCCTGTGGGTGGCGCTCGCCGGAGCCGCGTACACGATCGTGATGCTGCTCAGCCGCACCTACCTCGGCGCGCACTGGCTCACCGACACCATCGGTGGCCTGCTGCTCGGCGCCGGGGTCGCTGTCGTACTGTGGGCTCCGGTTGCGGCCAAGCTCGACGGTGAACGAGAACTTGCCGCCCGGCGAAGACTTGAGCGCGCACGCCAGAAGGGGACCCCAGCATGACGGATGTGCCGCTCCCCGCTCGGCGCCAGCGTCGGGCGGGATCATGACCGACGTGCTGCACGCAGCCGCGCGCAACGGCGATGTCTCATTCTGGTGGAACCAGCTCGGTCGGCCAGTGCCGCGCGCGCCCCCGGGCCGGGTCGACCCGGGCCGGCGGCTATGTGGGTACCGGAGTCGCCACCACGAACCTGGCCGGGCGCACACTGACCGATCTGATTCTCGGCCGCGACAGCAACCTCGTGCACCTGCCGTGGGTGAACCACCGGGTGCGCGCGTGGGAGCCGGAACCGTTGCGCTGGCTCGCCGTCACCGCACTCTACCGGGCCTATTCGCTGGCGGATCGAGCCGAGCTCGCCGGGCGACGCACGACGTCGCCGCTCGCGCGGGTAGCCGACGTCGTGTCTGGCCGGGGGCACTAAAACCGGGGGCCAGCCGCACTTACCGGCGGAGGCTCTAGAGGCCCAGGCGAGCAGCGTGCCGCGTACAGCGATGCACCAGCTGCGGGCGGAGTCGCCCAAGCTCGGCCGCGGTGAGCGGGTCGGGCGGGCGCACGACGGTCACCCCGAGCGTGTCGATCATGTTCTCGAAGCCCGATCGGGGCCAGAACTGACCCCGGAGGCGGAGCAGCACGTCGCCGGCGGCGTCTAGCAGGTACAGGTGCGGGAGCGTGTCGACCGTCCCGTTCTGGTACAGATCGACGAGCACGACGGTGGCAATATCAGCCGTGCCAATCGTGGTCAGTCGGCCCAACAGGTCTCGGCTCTCCAAGCGCGCACCCGTCACGGTGACGCACATGTTGCGGGCTCCGAACACGGCGACCGCTCCGAGAACGGTCAGGCCGAGCTGAATGGCGGCGACAAACATCCAAGTGTCGCGGGGAATGGCGAGCCAATACAGCACGATCAGCAGGGGCACGATGAATGACAGCGCAGCGATGATCGACCGCGCCACCAGCTTTCGCCGGGGTCGCAAAATCTGCATTCCGTCCGGCTCGTTCCCCTCGCGCACCATGTGTTTCGTCTCACCCCTCAGGTTCAGTATCCCGCACTTCGAGCGGTATTCCTCTCCTACCCCGAGGGGGTAGACGAAGCGGTCTGAAACGAGTAAATTCTATGACGACGAATCGACAACGACCCGATGTGGCACGCTCGGCGTAGAGTTGGCTGCGTGCACTCACGGGCCGTCCGCGAACGCGGCAATACAACGAAGCGGCACCGGCTGCATCCGGCGCAAGTCGTCGTTTCGGGCTTCGCCCTGACCATTCTCGGTGGTACGGCGCTGCTGATGCTGCCCAACGCCAAGGTCGGACCGGGCGGGGCCTCGTTTCTCGAGGCGCTGTTCACCGCGACGAGCGCGGTCTGCGTCACCGGGCTGACCGTCGTTGATACCGCGGTGTACTGGACGCCGTTCGGTCAGATCGTCATTCTGCTGCTGATTCAGATCGGCGGGTTCGGGATCATGTCGTTCGCCTCGGTGGTGGGTCTGGCGATCGCCCGCAAGCTCTCCCTCCGATCGCGCATCACGGCGGCTGCCGAAACCAAAAGCGTCGGGCTCGAAGACGTGAAGGGGCTCGTCTTCGGCGTCGTACGCATCTCACTCGCGATTGAACTCACCGTGGCCGTAGTGCTCGCGCTGCGGTTCATGCTTGGCTATGGCGAGCCCGTGGGTCGGGCCATCTGGCTGGGCGTGTTCCACTCGGTGTCGAGCTTCAATAACGCCGGCTTCGCCCTGTTCAGCGACAATCTCATGGGCTACGCAACGGATGCCTGGATCTGCCTGCCGATCTGCGCCGCCGTTATTCTCGGTGGCCTTGGCTTTCCGGTGATCGTGCAGTTGACGCGGCAGCTGCGCACGCGTCCGTTCAGCTGGTCCATTCGCACCTGGACCATGAACACCCGCATCGTCCTCGCCGGCACGATTGCACTGCTCGTTCTCGGAACGGTATACATAACCGCGGTTGAATGGTCGAATCCGAATACGCTCGGTCCGCTGGACTGGTCGGGCAAGTTACTGGCCGGCTTCTTTCAGTCGGTGCAGACTCGTACTGCGGGATTCAACAGCGTCGACATTGGCCAGCTGGACTCCGCGAGCCTGCTCGGCATGGACATTCTAATGTTGGTCGGTGGGGGCCCGGCCGGAACCGCTGGCGGGATCAAGATCACGACCTTCGCCGTGCTGTTCTTCATTCTGTGGACCGAGGTGCGCGGCCAGGTAGCCGTGAACGTGTTCGGCAAGCGGCTCTCGCGGGCGGTGCACCGGGAGGCCATCACGATCGCCCTGCTCGCCGTCGGCGTCATCATCGCCGCCACCGCGGCACTCATGCTCATGACCGATATCTCCCTCGATGCGCTGCTGTTCGAGACCATCAGCGCCTTCGCAACCGTGGGACTGTCCACCGGCATTACTGCGGGGTTGCCGTGGGAGGGGCAGATCATTTTGATTCTGCTCATGTTCATCGGTCGGCTCGGACCCATCACCTTCGCCTCGGCCATTGCTTTGCGCGAGCGGCGTTCTACCTATGAGTACCCCAAAGAAAGGCCGATCATTGGCTAAATATTCGATGTTCGGGCATCGCGACCCTTCCCGCCTCGCCGAGGCTGAGTCGGTCGTCGTCATCGGGCTGGGCCGGTTCGGCAGCGCCCTGGCCCTCGAGCTCATGAAGAGCGGCACCGAGGTGCTCGGCATCGACGGCGACGAAGAGGTCGTGCAGTTGCACAACCGCCTGCTCACCCACGTGGTGCGCGCCGATTCGACCAAGGAGGCGACCCTGCGGGAGCTCTCAGTGCCGGACTTCTCCAGCGTGGTCGTGGCGATCGGCGGCGACATCCAGGCGAATATTCTCACCGCCTCACTGCTGCTCAAGCTGGGCATTCCCAACATCTGGGCCAAGGCGGTCAGTGACCCGCACGGGGAGATCCTCACCCAGCTCGGCGTCAACCACGTCATCTACCCGGAGAAAGACATGGGGCAGCGGGTCGCCCACCTGGTGCGCGGCGCTATGCAGGACTACATCGAGATCGGCGAGAACTTCGCGCTGGTCAAGACAGCGCCGCCGCGCGCGCTGATCGGCGTGCCCCTCGGCCAGGCCAAGGTACGGGCCCGCTACGGCATCACCGTCACGGCGTTTCACCGGCCCGGCGCGGGCTGGAGCTACACCTCGCTCGACACCGTGATCGAAGACGGCGACATCATTCTCATCGCCGGCGAATCGGCGCGGGTCGAAGAGTACAGCCTCATGCGATGACCTCCCCCTTCGCCTTTCTAGCGGATGCCCCGCTCGGCACCAGGGTCGTCGTGCGCACCCGCATCCCGGGTGGTTATACCGACGCGCTGGGCTTTCTGCGCGGCCGAGGCGCGGCATCCGTTTCGGTGGAAACCAAGCGCGGGCTGGTCACGCTCGCCATGGTCGACGTCGTGGCGGCCAAAGAGGTGCCGCCGGCGCCCGAGCCGCGCGGGAGGCGGGGCGGCCCGGGTTAGAGAACGATGCGCAGCGGTTTCTCGAGCAGCTGGGTCAGGTCGCGCAGGAACGCGGCGGCGACGGCTCCGTCGAGTACCCGGTGGTCTACGGTGAGGGTGATCTTCACCGTGGGCACCGACACAAGCACGCCGTCACGAACGGCGGGAACGTCACTGGCCGCACCGATAGCCAGAATTCCGGCCTCCGGCGGGTTGAGTACGGCGGTGAACGAATCGATCCCGAACATGCCGAGGTTGCTGATCGTAAAGGTGCCGCCCGACATTTGAGCCAGCGACAGGCCGCCGGTGCGGGCGAGGCCGGCCAGGGCGCGGGTTTCGACGGCGATGGCGGCGAGCGACTTCTGGTCGGCGTCGGCGACGACCGGCACCAGCAGGCCGTCATCGGTCGCGACCGCCACGCCGACGTTGACGTGGTTGTGGCGCAGGATGACGCCGTCGCCCCAGGATGCGTTCACCTCGGGGTGTGCGCGGAGCGCGACCGCGCTGGCCCGCACGAACAGGTCGTTCAGGCTGACCTTGGTGCCGAGCGCGGCGAGTGATTCGTTCACCTCGGCGCGGAACGCGACCAGGCGTGCCACATCGACGACGCTGGTGAGGAAGAAGTGCGGCACGGCCTGGCTCTCGGTGAGCCGGCGGGCCGTGACGGCGCGAATGCGGCTGACCGGCACGGAGACCGAGTCCGCCGACACGGCGGCTGGGGCTGGTGCTGCGGCTGGCGCTTCGACGGGAGCGACCGGTGCCGTCGAAGCGGATGCTGCGGCCTCCTGCGCGACGATGGCCGTGTCGACGTCGGTGCGAGTGATGCGGCCCTGCGGCCCGGTGCCGGCGATAGTGTGCAGGTCGATGCCGTGCTCGCGGCCGATCTTGCGGGCCAGCGGCGACGTGCGCAGCTCGCCGGTTGACACCGGGGCAGCGGGCGCTGCCGGGGCGGGCGTTGCCGACGCGGGTGCCACGACGGCGGGCGTTGCCGCAGCGGTAACGGCGGCGGCGGGCGTTGCCGCAGCCGCGGCATCCGCTACCGGCGCGGCGGGCGTCGTTGCGCCCTCGACGATGTTGCTGCCGTCACCGATACGGGCGACGGGTGCCCCGATGGGCACGAGCGCGCCGGCGACGACGAGCAGCTGCTCGAGAATGCCGTTATCGAAGGCTTCGAGGTCCATGGTGGCCTTGTCGGTCTCGATCTCGGCGAGTACGTCGCCCTTGTGGATCTCGTCGCCGACCTGCTTCATCCAGCGGCTGAGTTCGCCCTCCTCCATGGTGTCGGAGAGGCGGGGCATGATGACGTCGGGCATGGCCGGCTCCTACTTGTCGTTGGGGGTAGATGAAATGTTGAGGACCTCTCGCACGACCTTGGCAAGGTCGGCTGCGCTGGGCAGCGCGGCCTTCTCGAGGGCTTTGGCGTAGGGCAACGGCACCTCGGCGGCGGCGACGCGACGCACGGGGGCGTCGAGAAAATCGAACACGCCCTCGCTGATGGTCGCCGAGATCTCGGCGCCGATGCCGTAGCTGAGCCAGTCGTCTTCGAAGACCACGGCGTGGCCGGTTTTGCGAACGGAGGCGCAGATGGTGTCGCGGTCCAGCGGACGCAGACTGCGCAGGTCGACGACCTCGATCGAGAGGCCCTCGGCTTCGAGTTGATGCGCCACTTCGAGGGCGGTCGTAGTGCCACGCGAGTAGCTCACGATGGTGAGGTCCGTGCCGGTCTTAACGACCGCGGCCTTGCCGATTTCGGCGACCTGTTCGCCGTCAGGCACTTCGCCCTTGGCGCTGTACAGCGAGAGGTTCTCCAGAAAGATCACCGGGTCGTCGTCGCGAATCGCCGCGGTCAGCAGCGCCTTCGCGTCGGCCGGGGTCGACGGGGCGACCACCTTGAGCCCGGGAATGTGCGCGTACCAGACCTCGAGGTTTTGCGAGTGGGTCGCGGCCAGCTGCTGGCCGCCGCCGCCGGGCATGCGAATCACCAGCGGAATGGAGACCTGACCGGCGAACATCGAGCGCATCTTGGCGGCATGGTTCACGATCTGATCGATCGCGATGAGGCTGAAGTTGATGGTCATAATCTCGACCACCGGCCGCATGCCGAGCATCGCGGCGCCGAGGGCTGCTCCCACGAATCCCTCTTCGGCGATCGGGGCGTCGAGCACCCGCTCGGGTCCGAAGTCTTCGAGCAGCCCGGCGGTGATCTTGTAGGACCCCTCGAACACCCCGATCTCTTCGCCGACCAGAAAGACCTTCTCATCGCGTTCGAGCTCGGCTCGCAGCGTCTCGTTGAGGGCCTGGCGGTAGGTGATCGTGCGGGTTGTTGACTCTACGTTGGTATTCACAGTGCGTCCATAACGGGTTCTCCGGGCAAAGCGGATGGCGCATTCGCCACCGGGGTTGCGTAAACATATTTGAACAGGTCGGCCACGTCGGGTTCAGGGCTCTCGTCGGCGAAAACGACCGCCTCGGAGACGCGCAGGTCGGCGGCCTCGTCGATAGCGGCGGCATCCGCTTCAGTGAGCACGCCGGAAGCGATCAGTTCGGCGCGAAAGCTCGGTACCGGGTCGGACTGCTGGGCGATCGTCGTGTCTTCGGGCGAGCGGTAGCGGGCCGGATCGACCACGGAATGGCCGCGCAGCCGGTAGCACATGACCTCGAGCAGCACCGGCTGGCGCTGCTCGCGGGCCTGCTTGAGGGCGTCTCGGGCGGCGTCGCGCACCGCGAGCACGTCGTCGCCGTCGACCCGAATGCCGGGCATACGGTACGACGCGCCGCGCTTGTACAGCTCGGGTTCAGCGGATGCCTTCTCCACCGTCGTTCCCATGCCGAGGCCGTTGTTGACGATCACGTAGACGATCGGCAGCTTCCACAGGCCGGCCAGGTTGAGCGATTCGTGGAACGCGCCGATGTTGGTGGTGCCATCGCCGAGCAGGCACATTACCGCCGCAGCGTCGGGCCCTGCCGTTTCCTGGGTTTTCAAGGCGAGAGCCGCGCCGGTGGCCGGTGGAAGCTGCCCGCCGACAATGCCGTAGCCGCCGAACAGGCGCGTTTCTTCGTCGAACAGGTGCATCGAGCCGCCGCGTCCGCCGGAGACGCCGGTGACCTTGCCGAACAGCTCGGCCATGACGCGTTCGGGGGCAAGGCCGCGGAGCAGCGCATAGCCGTGGTCGCGGTATCCGGTGAACAGGTAGTCACGGGCCTCGATGGCAGCCATCAGGCCGACCACGGTGGCTTCTTCGCCGAGGTTCAGGTGGCAGTAACCGCCGATCTTGGCCCGGGCGTACATCTCGCTGGAGCGCAGCTCGAAGGCCCGCACCAGCGACATCCGTTCGTAATAGTCACGCAGGGTGTCAGCGGGTTCACCACCCGTTGACTCGACTACTGCCTTCGGTCGCGTGCGGGCTTTTGCCGCCATGTGGTCCCACTTCCTGCGTGTTTCGTTTGTTAAGACTATTACTTTGTGCTGAATAGTTTCCTTTCTAAGCGGTCAGCGGAAGGATCTACGGGAGAGTTGGGGTGAATTCGCGAATTCTGCGGCTGCCCAAAATGGGGGCACATAATGGAGTCATGGCCGCCCAACCCCCGAGTTACAAAACGCTCGCCAGTCTGAGCCGCATGAACCTGCTCTACCAGCTGCATAGCCGCGGAACGATGACCGTGAACGACCTCGCCGAAGCCGCTGGCCTGCACCCCAACACCGCCCGCGAACACCTCGACCGGCTGATCAACGACGGGTTCGTCACCTGTGCGCCCGAAGCTCGTGACAGCAAGGGTCGCCCGAAGGTGCTCTACAGCGCTGCCGGCGGGGTCAGCACCGAGCTCGGGTCTATTCGCGCTCGCAAGATCGAGGCCGCGCAGGAGCGCGCCGACCAGCTGCGACGGATGCTGCCCCTTCTGCCCGTAGGCCAGAGCGCGTTGGCCGGTTGCTCCGGTCCGGCCGCCCAGCGGCAACTCGATGCCCTCGACGACCATCTCGACCAGGCCGGCTTCGACGCGAGCGTCGCCGCAAGCGGCGAACAGCTCAACCTGCGCGACTGCCCGTACTCCGAGATGGTCAAGGACCACCCGGAGGTCTGCGGAGTGCACTATCGCCTGATCCAGGGCGTGCTCGAACAGGCCGACGGCCCGCTGCGCGCGATCGGCCTGAACCTCATCGACGCCCCACACCTCTGCGTGATCGACGTTGCTCCCCTCCCCGCTGAACGCGAGAGCGCAAAAAGTGCCCGATTGGACACCTCAAACGGGCACTTTTTGCGCTCTCGCGAACCGGGGTAAAACATTATTACCGGTGGTTTGCGGTTGTCGGCCTCGAAGGCAGCGGCTTAGCTCGTTCTGAGGGTGAGTGCCACTGCGGCATTCCCCGGCAGGCAAGGGGCAGCCGTGAAAACGCGCACAGGAACAACCAGCACCACCAGCAAGCCCGGCACCGACGGCCCGGTCGCCGACTCGCTGCTGAAGCTCGGCCGTTTTCTGCGCAGCTCAGAAACCAGCGAAGACCTGCGCAGCGTGTTCAAGACCGGCGGTCGCGCCGCCGACGCGTTCTACCGTGACCGCTGGACCCATGACAAAGAGGTGCGCTCGACCCACGGTGTGAACTGCACCGGCAGCTGTTCCTGGAAGGTGTACGTCAAGGACGGCATCATCACCTGGGAAACCCAGCAGACCGACTACCCGAGCGTTGGCCCCGATTCACCCGAGTACGAACCGCGCGGCTGCCCCCGCGGCGCCGCGTTCAGCTGGTACACCTACTCACCCACCCGGGTGCGCTACCCCTACGTGCGCGGCGTACTGCTGAACCTCTACCGCGAGGCCAAGGCTCGCCTCGGCGACCCGGTGCTGGCCTGGGCCGAGATCACCGGTAACCCAGACACCGCCCGCCAGTACAAGAGCGCCCGCGGCCAGGGCGGCCTCGTGCGCGCCAGTTGGGACGAAGCGGCCGAGATCGTCGCCGCCGCCCACGTGCACACCATCAAGCAGTACGGGCCAGACCGGGTCGTCGGGTTCAGCCCGATTCCGGCCATGTCGATCGTGTCGCAGGGCGTCGGCAACCGGTTCATCTCGCTGCTCGGCGGCACCATGCTCTCGTTCTACGACTGGTACGCCGATCTGCCGGTGGCCAGTCCGCAGGTGTTCGGCGACCAGACCGACGTGCCGGAATCGGCCGACTGGTGGAACTCCAGCTACCTCATCATGTGGGGTAGCAACGTTCCCGTCACCCGCACCCCCGACGCACACTTTATGGTCGAGGCCCGCTACCGTGGCCAGAAGGTCATCACGGTTTCGCCGGACTACGCCGATAACTCCAAGTTCGCCGACGAGTGGCTGGCCGTGCACCCCGGCACCGACGGCGCCCTCGCCCTGGCCATGGGCCACGTCATTCTGAAAGAGTTCCTGGTCGATCGCCGCACCCCGCGTTTCGGCGAGTACATGAAAAAGTTCAGCGACTCGTCCTACCTGATCGCCCTCACCCCGCGCCAGGATGCCTGGGTTCCCGGCAAATTTCTGACGGCCGACGCGCTGCCCGGAACCGACGCATCCGTTTCGAGCGCCGCTTTCAAAACCGTCATGCTCGACGAGAACGGTGAGGCTTTCGTGCCGAACGGTTCGATCGGCCACCGGTTCAGCGAGGCCGACAAAGGCAAGTGGAACCTCGACCTCGAGGGTCGCGACCCGCTGCTCTCCATAGCGGATGCCCCGGACTACGACGGTGCATCCGTCGCGATCGACCTGCCCCGCTTCGACATCACGCCGGGTGCTGACAGCGTCGGTGAGCGCCACGCCGGTGCCGCCGGCATCGTGCGCCGTGGCGTGCCCGTGCGCGAGGTCGCCGGTGTGCTCGTGACGACCGTGTTCGACCTGCTTCTCGCGCAGTATGGCGTCGGCCGCGACGGCTTGCCAGGCGAATGGCCAACGGGCTACGACGACGCCTCCACGCCAGGCACCCCGGCCTGGCAGGAGGAGATCACCTCCGTGCCGTGGCAGGCCGCCGCGCGCATCGGCCGTGAATTCGCGCAGAACGCCGAGGACTCCGAGGGGCGTTCGATGATTCTGATGGGCGCCGGTACCAACCACTGGTTCCACTCCGACACCATCTACCGCGCCTTTCTCGCGCTCACCACCATGACCGGCTGCCAGGGCGTGAACGGCGGCGGCTGGGCCCACTACGTCGGCCAGGAAAAGGTGCGCCCGCTCACCGGCTACGGCCAGTACGCCTTCGGTCTGGACTGGGTGCGCCCGCCACGCCAGATGATCGGCACCGGCTTCTTCTACCTCGCCACCGACCAGTGGCGCTACGACGGCCTGAGCGCCGACACCCTCGCGAGCCCGCTCGGCGCCGGGATATTCAAGGGACGCACCACCGCGGACACCATGGTCGAATCGGCCAAGCGCGGCTGGATGCCGAGCTACCCCACCTTCAACCGCAACTCGCTCGACCTCGTCGACGACGCCGCGGCCGCGGGCGTAGAGCCCGCCGAATACGTCGTCGACTCGCTGAAGGACGGCTCGCTCGAGTTCTCCTGTGAAGACCCCGACGCGCCCGAAAACTTTCCGCGGGTGCTCGTGGTGTGGCGGGCCAACGTGCTCGGCTCCTCGGGCAAGGGCAACGAGTATTTTCTCAAGCACCTGCTCGGCGCGCCCTCCGCGGTGCGCGCCGTCGAATCCATGCCGGCTCGCCGCCCGAAGACCATGAAATGGCACGAAAGCGCGCCGGAGGGCAAGCTCGACCTGATGGTCACGAGCGACTTCCGCATGACTTCGACGACTATTTACAGCGACGTGGTGTTGCCGCCGGCCACCTGGTACGAGAAGAACGATCTCTCGACGACGGACATGCATCCGTTTATTCACTCGTTCAACCCGGCGATCGCGCCTCCGTGGCAGGCCAAGACCGACTTCGACATCTTTCACGTGCTTGCCGCGAAGATCTCAGAGATGTCGGTGAAGCACCTCGGTAAGCGCAAGGACCTCGTCGCGGCGCCGCTGCAACACGACACCCCCGACGGCATGGCCACCCCGCACGGCACCGTGCGCAGCGACCAGCCGCTCATTCCCGGGGTCACCATGCCCAAGCTCGTCGTCGTGGAACGCGACTACCCGGCGTTCGCCGCACAGCTCGGCGCGCTCGGGCCACTCACCGAAAAGCTCGGAATGGTCACCAAGGGCGTGAAATTCAACCCCGACGTGGAGGTCACCTACCTCGGCAAGAAGAACGGTCTGGTGCCGAGCGGACCCGCCGCCGGCCGCCCGCGCCTGTCGACGGCGATTCACGCCTGCGAAATGGTGCTTGCTCTCTCTGGCACCACCAACGGTCGCCTCGGCACGCAGGGTTTTCGGCAGCTCGAGGAACGCACCGGCGTCAAGCTGGCCCAACTGGCCAGCGACAACGAGGGCCGCCGCTTCAGCTACCCGGATGTTCAGGGCGCGCCGGTTCCGGTGCTCACCTCTCCGGAATGGTCGGGCTCAGAGCACGGTGGTCGCCGCTACAGCGCCTTTACCATCAACGTCGAGCACCTGAAGCCCTGGCACACCCTCACCGGCCGCCAGCACTTCTACCTCGACCACGACTGGATGATCGAGCTCGGCGAGCAGCTGCCCATCTTCCGGCCGCCGCTCGACATGCACCGCCTGTTCGACGACTCGATCGTCGGCGCGACCAGCGTCTCCAGCGCCGGGGCGACAGGCTCTGCCGGTCATGCCGAGGTTGCCGTGCGCTACCTGACGCCGCACTCGAAGTGGTCCATCCACTCCGAATACCAGGACAACCTGCTCATGCTCTCGCTCTCCCGCGGCGGCCCGACCATCTGGATGAGCCCGCAGGACGCCGACAAGATCGGCGTGCGCGACAACGAATGGATCGAGTCGTACAACCGCAACGGTGTCGTCGTGGCGCGGGCTATCGTGTCGCACCGCATGCCGGAGGGGACGGTGTACATGTACCACGCGAAGGATCGCACCATCAACGTGCCGGTCGCCGAAACCAGCGGTATGCGCGGCGGAACCAACAACTCGCTCACGCGCATCCTCTTGAAACCGTCTCATCTGATCGGCGGCTACGCCCAGCTGTCGTTCGCCTTCAACTACCTCGGACCCACCGGGAACCAACGCGACGAGGTCACCGTGATTCGTCGTCGCAGCCAGAAAGTGGACTACTAATGCGTGTCATGGCCCAGATGTCGATGATCATGAACCTCGACAAGTGCATCGGGTGTCACACCTGCTCCGTCACCTGCAAGCAGGTGTGGACCAACCGCACTGGCGTCGAGTACGCCTGGTTCAACAACGTGGAGACGCGGCCCGGCATCGGCTACCCGCGCGAATACGAAAACCAGGAGAAGTGGAAGGGCGGCTGGGTGCTGGGTAGGCGCGGCCGGCTGCAGCTGAAGGCCGGCGGGCGGCTGAAGAAGCTCTCGCAGATCTTCAACAACCCCAACCTGCCGCAGATCGACGACTACTACGAGCCGTGGACCTACGACTACGACATGCTCACCACAGCCCCGGCCGGCACGCAAAGCCCGGTCGCACGCCCGAAGTCGCTCCTGACCGGCCAGAACATGGACATCAAGTGGTCGGGCAACTGGGACGACAACCTCGGCGGCTCGCAGGAAACGGCCGCCCAAGACCCCATTCTCGCCACGATGAGCGAGCACGTGAAGATGGAGTTCGAAGAGACCTTCATGTTCTACCTGCCGCGCATCTGCGAGCACTGCCTGAACCCCGCCTGCGTTGCGGCCTGCCCCTCCGGTGCCATGTACAAGCGTGAAGAAGATGGCATCGTGCTCGTGGACGAAGACGGATGCCGCGGCTGGCGCATGTGCGTCAGCGCCTGCCCCTATAAAAAGGTGTACTTCAATCACAAAACGGGCAAGGCCGAGAAGTGCACGCTCTGCTACCCGTTGATCGAGCAGGGCAAGCCCACCATCTGCTCCGAAACCTGTGTCGGACGTCTGCGTTATCTGGGCCTCATGCTCTACGACGCCGATGCTGTACTCGCAGCAGCCTCGATCGAAAACGATCAGGACCTGCTCGATGCGCAGCGTGCCTGCTTTCTCGACCCGTTCGACCCCGAGGTCATCGCCGCAGCCAAGGCGGAGGGCATGGCCGACGACTGGATCGAAGCGGCTCAGAACAGCCCCATCTTCAAGCTCATCTCCGAGTACGAGATCGCGCTGCCGCTGCACCCGGAATACCGCACCATGCCGATGGTCTGGTACATCCCGCCGCTCTCGCCGGTCGTCGACGTGGTCAGCAACTCCGGCAGCGACGGCGAAGACGCCCGCACCCTGTTCGCCGCGATCGACAAACTGCGCATTCCGGTGGAATACCTCGCCGGACTGTTCTCGGCCGGCGACGTCGTTCCGGTCGAACTGTCACTGCGCAAGCTCGCCGCGATGCGGGCGTATATGCGCGACCTCAACCTCGGCAACGAGCCCGACGAGCGCATCCCGAACGCGGTCGGAATGACCGGGGAGAGCATCCAGGCCATGTATCGCCTGCTCGCGATCGCCAAGTACGAAGACCGCTACGTCATTCCGAAGGCGCACGTGGAGACCGCGCGGGAGCTCGAAGAACTCGGCTGCTCGCTCGACACCGACGGCGGCCCCGGCATGGGCGGGCCGGGAGCTGCCGGGCACTCGGGCCCCTACGGCAACACCGTCGGCATGCCGCTTGGCGCCACGGTCGACAACTACAACGAGATGACCGGCCGCGCCAGCCCGACCGCGCCGACCACTCCGGGCCGGGTCAACCTGCTCAACTGGAACGGCGGTGGGGTGCCCAAGGGCATGTTCCCGCCGGTAGCGGATGCCGGGAGTGCGGCATGAGCACCGCCACCCGTCTCCCCGCGGCACTCGCTGCGCGGGTGAACTTCGGCTTTCGGGCGCCGAAGATGGCCCCGCGGTTCATCGCCGCCGTGCCGTTGACGGCGGATCAGGGGGTCATCGCGCACATGGCGGCCTCGATTCTGCTGGACTATCCCACTCCAAAGCGGCAGCGGCAGTTTTCACTGGTGCGTTCAGGCGTTGTTGGCCTGCCCGACCCACTGCGGGCCGCGTTCGATGCGTTCTTCACGGGGATCGCCGGCTGGAATGAGCAGCAGCTCGAGACGCACTTCACCGCGACCTTCGACCTGAAACGCAAATGCTGCCCGTACCTCACCTACTACGCAGCCGGCGATACCCGTCGCCGCGGCATGGCGCTGGTGCGGTTCGTGGAGGCCTATCGGGCGGCCGGCTGGCAGGTTGACGCCGACGAACTGCCCGACTACCTGCCGATGGTGCTTGAGTTCTCGGCGCTGTCGGATTCGCCGATCGCGCAGGAACTGCTCTCAGCACACCGCGACGGCATCGAGGTGCTGCGCTCCGCCCTGGAGAAGTTCGACAGCCCCTACGCCCACCTGGTGGAGGCGGTGTGCCTGTCGCTGCCGATGATCGACGACGAGACTCGCGAACGCTATCTCAATCTGGTCAATGAAGGGCCGCCGACCGAGACGGTCGGCATGACCTACCTGGGCAATCTGAAACCGTTTTCCGCGCACGCAAACGAAGATGTCAGCCGATGACCGCCTGGGATTACCTGCTCTGGGTCGCTTTTCCCTACGCCGCAACGGGCGTGTTCGTGGTCGGCCACCTGCTGCGCTACCGCTACGACCAGTTCGGCTGGACCTCGCGGTCGAGCCAGACCTACGAGAACCGCCTGCTGCGCTGGGGCTCGCCCATGTTCCACTACGGCATTCTCATGGTGATCGGCGGGCACGTCGTTGGCCTGTTCATTCCCAAGCCGTGGCTGGAATTCTTCGGTGTGACCGAACACATGTATCACCTCGGTGCCACGTGGCTGGGCAGCTTCGCGGCCGTGCTCACCGTTGCTGGGCTCGCCATTTTGATCTACCGACGCCGCCTGACCAAGCGGGTGCTGCTGGTCACGACGGTGATGGACAAGGTCATGTACGTGTTCCTGGCCAGCACGATCACCTTCGGCACGACGGCCACCGTGCTGTACCAAATCTTCGGTGGGGGCTACGACTACCGAGGGTCGATCTCACCCTGGATTCGTTCGCTGTACAGCCTGCAGCCCGATCCGTCGCTCATGAGTGATGTACCGTTCTTCTTTCAGCTGCACGTGCTCACGGCGACCGCTCTGTTTCTGCTCTGGCCATTCACCCGGCTGGTGCACGTGTTCTCGGCGCCGCTCGGCTACCTCGTGCGCCCCTACGTGGTGTACCGTTCCCGCGACAACCCTCGTGGCGCCGGTTCGCGAGCACCACGTCGCGGCTGGGAGAAAAGCGAGCGCCCGCTGGAGCGCTCTAGAAAGTAGTCTCAGTTCATGGTGCGGATCAAGAGAGCGTATGAGGCGGCATCCGCTTCCGATGGATGTCGGGTGCTGGTTGATCGACTCTGGCCGCGCGGTGTCTCCAAGGAGAGCGCCGACCTTGATGAGTGGTTGAAAGAGGTCGCACCGTCACCGGCGCTCCGCACCTGGTGGAAGCACGACCCGAAGCGCATGGACGAGTTCGCCGTGCGCTACCGCGCTGAACTAGACGGCAATACCGAGACCCAGGCGGCCGTCGTGCAGCTTCGCGCGCTCGCCGCGGCCGGCGTGACGACCTTGATCTACGGAGCCAAGGACCCGCGGGTGAACCATGCGCGGGTGCTCGCCGAATACCTGCAGGAGAAGTAGACACACGAGGTCACATTCCGCTGGAAGGAATACTGGGCCCCGTTCCAGCCTTGGGGATAAAGGCGTCTGCACGCGGCGGTGGAATCTCAAGGGGCTCCCGTCTCGCGGGACCGGGGGCGTCAGTGTGACTCACGAATGACAATAGAAAGTGTCGAACCAGTGACTTCAGTAGTTCCCGTCAGTACCCGCGGCAGCAGATTTCCCAAATGGGTGCGCTCGTTCGGCGTTCAGATCATCGCTGCTCTCATCATCGGTCTGGGCCTCGGACTCGTGGCGAAATACACCGGCAGTACCGAGGCGAATCCCAACGGTCTCGGTGCGACCCTGAAAATTATCGGGTCGAGCTACGTCTCGCTGCTGCAGGCTGCCGTCGTACCGCTCATCTTCACGGCCGTGGTCAGTTCCATTGCGAACCTGCGCGAAGTGTCGAACGCGGCGAAGCTGGCCTGGAACACGCTTCTCTGGTTTGCTATCACCGCGCTGATTGCGGTTCTGATCGGCATCGGGCTGGGCGTTCTGGTGCGACCGGGAGCAGGAACGGGCATCACCGAGAATGCCGAATACACCGGCAAGACCGGGGACTGGTGGGCATTTTTGACCGGGCTCTTCCCGAAGAACTTCCTCGGACTCGGCGCCAATACCTCCGTCGTTGATGGCGTCGCGAGCACCACCGTCAACTTCAACGTGTTACAGATTCTCGTCATCGCCATCGTGGTGGGCATTGCCGCGTTGAAGGTGGGTAAAGCTGCCGAACCATTCCTGAATCTCAATGCGTCAGCCCTCGCGGTCATTCAAAAGGTGCTGTGGTGGATTATTCGCATCGCGCCGCTCGGCACGATCGGCCTGATCGGTAATGCCGTCGCGGTCTACGGCTGGGACACCATGGGATCGCTCGGCAAGTTCGCAGTCACCATCTACATTGGCCTGATCCTGGTGCTGTTCGTGGTCTACCCGGTGCTGATCAAGTCTCACGGTCTGTCCGTCAAGCAGTACTACTCCGGTGTCTGGCCGGCCGTTCAGCTGGGCTTCGTGTCGCGCTCATCCATCGGTACCCTTCCGCTGACGCAGCGCGTCACGGAGCGCAGCATGGGCGTACCGCGCGGATATGCATCCTTTGCTGTTCCGCTGGGAGCGACGACCAAGATGGATGGTTGCGCGGCTATCTACCCCGCCGTCGCCGCCATCTTTGTGGCACAGTTCTTCGGAATTCAGCTGGACTTCACCCAGTACCTTCTTATCGTTTTGGTCTCCGTATTGGGTTCTGCCGCCACGGCCGGCACCACTGGCGCCGTCGTCATGCTGACGCTGACCCTGTCAACGCTGGGTCTGCCGTTGGCCGGGGTTGGCCTTCTGCTGGCCATCGATCCGCTCATCGACATGGGTCGCACCGCCGTGAACGTGGCGGGACAGGCCCTCGTGCCCACGATCGTGGCCAAGCGCCAGGGCATCCTCGACGAGACGCTGTACAACGCCCCGCGAACCTCGCAGCCCTTTACGGACGATTCGGACGTCTCCATCGAATCGACGCCGACTGAGCGGGCTGAAGCTCGGGTCTAGCTCACCCGCGCTGGGTGGGGACCGAGGGGGCGCAAATCGATCTATAACCGGCCGTAAAAGGTCGATTTGCGCCCCCTCACGGCTGGTGCGTGGGCATCCGCTTGCCGCCGTCGTGAGCCAGGGCCGCTAGACCTGGTCGAGGGGGATCGACTCGTCGGCGAGGCGAGCAGGATCGACCGGCTCGTCCCGACGAATCAGAGCCTGAACGGTGTCATTGACGTCCCAGACGTTGACGTTCATGCCTGCGACGACGCGGCCGGCCTGCTGCCAGAACACGATGAACTCGCGGGAATCCCGGTTGCCGCGGTAGACCAGCTCGGCGCCGTCGGCCAATATGCCGAATCCGGAATATTCCATGCCGAGGTCGAACTGGTCGGTGTAGAAGTAGGGAATGGCATCGAACGAAACGCTCTGGCCGAGCATGGCTCGGGCCGCAGCCGAACCGCCGTTCAGGGCGTTCGCCCAGTGCTCACTGCGCAGTCGCGCTTTGATGAGCGGATGCTCCGCGTTGGCCACATCGCCCGCCGCAAAGACGTGGGGATCGCTGGTTTTCAGGCTCGCGCTGACCAGGATTCCATTGTCGACCGCGAGCCCGGCCTTCTGGGCAAGTTCGACGTTTGGAACCGCACCGATGCCCACCAGAACGAGGTCGGCCGGCACGGTTTCGCCGCCAGCCAGGAGCACTCCGGTCACCCGGCCATCCGTTCCGACCAGGCCGTCGACGGTCACGGAGCGGCGGATGACCACTCCGTTGCGCTCGTGCAGGCTCGCGAACATATCGCCGAGCTCGTCGCCGAGCGCCGCAGCAAGCGGTACCGGGCCGCGTTCCAGGATGGTGACCTCGTTGCCGAGTGTGCGGGCGGTCGCGGCGACCTCCATGCCGATCCAGCCGGATCCCACGACGACGAGCCGCTTGCCGCCGTCAGCCAGAACGGAGTGCAGCAGGTCGGAGTGGTCGAGGGTGCGCAGGTAGTGCACCCCGCCGAGGTTTGCACCCGGCACCGTCAGGCGTCGCGGCCGGGAGCCGGTGGTCAGGAGCAGTCGGTCGTAGCTCAGTTGCGCGCCGTCGTCGGTGTCGAGCAGGTGCGCGCCGAGGTCGAGGCTCACCGCGCGGGTGCCGGAGTGCAACTGCACCTCATGGTCGGGATACCAACTCGCACTCTGCACGAAGACTGAGTCGCGTTCGGCCGTGCCGGCCAGATAATCCTTCGACAGCGGCGGACGAATATATGGAGGGTGCTCTTCGGCTCCGATCAAGTGAATCTCCCCGTCGAAGCCTTCCTCTCGCAAGGCTCGGGCAGCGCTGGCCCCCGCAAGCGCTGCTCCCACGATGACAAAAATCTGCTGGCCCGCCATGACTGGTCCTTCCTCGGAGGTGTGCTCTTGACTGTACGAGAGTTTGCCCGCTGGGGCGCGGTGCAATCGTACCCGGGGAACTCAGTCGTGACGCGAGTTGCCGGGTGGAGGACGGTTTGCGCAGGCGGCGGGGAAGCATCCGTCTAAAAGTGGATGCCCCCGGTCACGACGGCGAGACCACGGTGTCGCAGCGCCAGCAGGCCGCGGGGAGCTCGCCGGAAACGTAGGCGCCGCACTCGGGGCAGACTTGCTCAAGCCAGCAGACCGGGTCGCCACCGATCGACTCGTCTTCTCTGGTCATCGTTGACCTCCTCGCTTCAGTATGACCCCCTGCTGGCAGGAAAAAACCCGAAGCCCCCCGCTGGAGGAGAAGGGGACTTCGGGTCGCTGGAGGGAGCGTTAGCTCGGGTTGGGTGCGCCGGGACGCGCGTAGTAGAACCAGGCCAGCCCGGTGCAGAGCACGCAGAACGCGGAGCAGCCGATGAAGAAGGCGGTCGGGCTCATGGCGGTGAGGGCCATGCCCACGATGAAGGGTCCGAATGCGGCGATCGCTGCGGTCCAGCCGATCGCGCCGCCGGCCTGGCGCTTGGGGAAGATCATCGGCATCTGCTTGAACGTTCCGGCGTTGGCCAGTCCGGAGAAGAAGAAGATGATGATCATGCCGGTGAGAAAGCCGTAGAACTCGTCAACACTCGTCGGAGTGAGAAAGAACACCGTGACGATCGTGCCGACCGTCATGCCCGCGCCGCCGATGAACGTGAAGATGGCGCCGCCGAACCGGTCACAGAGCGGGCCGCAGGCCGCGCGCACGAGGGCGCCGACCACCGGGCCGATGAAGGCGAAGGCGAGCGGGTTGGGTGCATCCGGAAAGTCGCCGTAGACGTTGAGAATGATCAGGCCCATCTGCGCGGCCAGGCCGCTGAAGGCGCCGAAACTCATGAGGTAGATGGCGGTCATGATCCAGGTGTGCTTGACCTTGAAGATGTCGAGCTGCTGACGAAAGTTGGCCTTGATCGGCACGCGCTTCAGAAAGAGCAGGGCGAGAATGACCGCGAGGATCACCCAGGGAATGAGCACGAGTCCGCCGTTGTGCAGCCAGACCAGTTCGCCGTTCGAGTCGCTCTCCGGGGTGAGGGTGGCGGTGCCGAGCAGACCGAAACCGACCACCCACGGGGTGAGCAGCTGAATCAGGCCGATGCCGAAGTTGCCGAGGCCCGCCTGCAGACCGAGGGCGGTTCCGGCCAGGCGCTTCGGAAAGAAATAGCTGGTCGAAGCCATAAAACCGGAGAAGCTGCCTCCTCCGATACCGGCCGCGAACGACAGCGCGAGCAGCACCCAGTAAGGGGTGGAGACGTCGCGGGCGACGAGGGTCCAGCCGATCATCGGCAGCAGGAGCAGCGCGCTGGACAGGGCGACGAGCACTCGGGTGCCGAGAATCGGCGGCAAGAACATGAAGACGAGCCGCAGCAGGCCGGCAGCGAGGCCGGGCAGCGCGACGAGCCAGTACAGCTGGCTGGTGCTCAGGTCGAAGCCGATGTCATTTAGCCGCGGGGCGATGGCGCTGACCAGGTACCAGGCCGCGAAGCCGAGGGTCATGCTGAAGGTAGTGATCCACAGGGTGCGCCAGGCGAGATGGGAATCCCACGTTTCCTCGTTCTCCGGATCCCAGTTGGAGAGGTCCGGCTTCAGCGTGGACGTGACGCGTGGGGGTGAGACGGTTGACATGTTTTCCTCGGCTGGTTGTCGGGCAGGCCGCCCGGTTCGCAACCAGCTTGTTCGTTCGGGCTTCAGGGTGCATTGGGCAAACACCGTGACAAATGATTCCAGCGGATGCCGATGGCTGGCGTGCGCCCCGCTGCGACCGCTCGTGGCACTCGTTCGCTCCGTTGGCACGTGTTCAAACCAGTGCCATGTTCCCCAATACGTGCCGTGACCCATCTGCTGGTGCCGCCACCCGTTGATCGAGCGTGCCGAGATCGCCGTCGTCCAATGCGACACTGTCTGCGGTCGCCGGGGGGCGGCATCCGCTCGCCGCGGTACTGTGGAACGGTGAAAACTCAGCTCAAGCTCGGGGCCGAACTCGGGGCCGTCGTGATCACCGTGTCTGATCGCTGTTCGCGCGGCGAACGCGAAGATAGATCAGGCCCGGCCGCCGTCGATGCGCTGGGGGAGGTTGGCATTCCCTGCGGGCCACCGCGCGTAGTGCCCGACGGCATTGAGAGCGTGGCCGGGGCGATCTCGGGCGCGCTCGGCGACGGCGCTCGCCTCGTCGTGACGACCGGCGGCACCGGGGTCTCGTCGCGCGACCTCACCCCCGAGGGCACTGCCACGCTGCTGCACACGATTCTGCCGGGCATCTCCGAGCGGATGCGCGCCGTCAGCGTCGCGACGATCCCTACCGCCGTGCTCTCCCGCGGCATCGCCGGCATCGCCGATTCGGTCGGCAACAACGGCGCGCTGGTCGTGAACCTGCCCGGTTCGGCGGGCGCGGTGCGCGACGGTGTGGCCATTCTCGCGCCGCTGGTGCGGCACGTCATCGATCAGCTCGACGGAGGAGACCACTGATGGGCGCTGGCACCTCGGACCTCTCGGGTAACTCAGATGCGGCAGGGCTCGGCTTCGCCCGGGTGACCGAATCACGCCTAGACGTCAGCGAGCACATTTCGGCCGTATCGGGCCGGTCGCACGGCGCAGTCGTGACCTTCATCGGTCAGGTGCGCGACCACGACCCGGATGCCACCGGCCGCGTCACGGGCCTCGATTACAGCGCGCACCCCGACGCTGAGCGCATTATCGGCGAAATCGCGGAAAGGATGCGGGCGCAGCATCCGCTCGTGGTTTTGGCGGTCAGCCACCGTATCGGACACCTCGACGTCGGCGACCTGGCCCTGGTGGCGGCGGTCGCGAGTGCGCACCGCGGCGTCGCTTTCGCGGCCTGCGAGAGCCTGGTCGAGGCCGTGAAGGCTGAGGTTCCGATCTGGAAGAAGCAGTATGAGGTCGACGGAACGCATTCCTGGGTCGGTTTGTAGCGTTTGTAGCCGGGTGGGTGTGCAGAACTGCGGAGACCTGCGCGAAATCGGCCGATTCAGCGCGCGATCAGGGGCATTCAGCGGAAATCTCCGCGGTTGTGAACGGTGCTCACCCGCCGGCGAAGGGCGGCAGCACGTCGACCGCGTCGGTGGGCGCGAGCGGGACCGCGTCATCCGTGGCGCGCGTACCGTTCACGAGCAGGGAACACAGCCGGAGCACGCGCACGAACTCGCTGCCGTAGCGCTCACCGAGCTCGGCGCGGAGTTCGCCGATCGTGCCAGCCTCGAGCGTGGCCGTCTCCGTCTGGGCGGCTTCGGCAGCTCCGGCGAAGAAGCGCAGGGTCGCCATCACAGTTTTTCGGGTGCCCAGTCGCGGGCGAGTTCGCTCGCGGCGGCGCAGGCGGCTTCAATGTCGGCTCCGGTTCCACCGTTCTTCGCGGCGGCGAGCCCGATCAGAAAAGTGCTGAGCGGTGCGGCCGGCCGCGCCACATTGTGGGCGACGTCGCGGGCGACGTCGAGCAGATCGCCGACGGGAACGTCGGCCGGGTCAAGCTGGAGCCGATCGGCGAGTGCCATGAGCCAGCCGTCGAGCGCTTCGGGAGGCAGCGGTGTTGAGCTCATTGGGGGTCACTCCTCGGGTTGGGCTGAATCTCGGTGAGACGTGCGGAACTTCTCTCAACATCCTGCCACGTGTCCACGTCGATTCCGGCTCCGGATTCGTCGAGCAGTCCCTTGAGCTTGAGTCCGGCGAGCAGCTGCCGCATGCTGGCGCCGTCGACGCGGTCGCCCAGGCTTGCCACAGCAGCGCGCAGGGCGGTGCCGCGATAGATTCCGGCGAGCCACTGGGCGTGGCCGCTGCTGTCGATGAGATGCACACCGTCGCACTGCTCCCCGATGCTCTCGAAAGCGGATGCTGCCGCAACCAGCAGGCGCGCGGCATCCGCTCCCCGGGGCAGGTCGCAGGCGAGCACGAGCAGCCAATCGGCCGGTTCGTCGAAATGTTGCTCGCCCTGTGCCCCCTGTGCGGCGAGTCCGGCCGCGATGCCAGCGACCGGTCCGCCATATGGCGGGTCTTCCAGTGCCCAGATGATTGCGGAGTCCGGTGTCGGCGCGGTGGGGGTTTGCGTAGCGGCGGCCCGAGCACTGGGCGGGCCGACCACGATCGTGTGGCGGGCGAGGGGACGGGCGTCGAGCACGCGGGAGAGGAGCGTGCGTCCGGCCACCTCGACCGCCGGCTTGAATGCGCCGCCAAGGCGGGTGCCGCGGCCGCCCGCGAGTACGATCAGGTCGGGTTGTACAGTCATGAGGCTTGGCGAGCGGATGGCCGCGCCCGATACTGGTGCGCGCTACGGTAACCGGCGTCGCGGCCACCCGTTTCGGGCGCGCTCACGGTGGTGGCGGGTGCGGGGCATCCGTTTTGGGCGAAGAAATGCGTCATCAACGCAGGAGCAGACGCCGGCAGAGTCACGCGCGCAGCCAGTCGCCGCTCTTGCCGCCGCTCTTGGCGAGCAGGCGCACGTTCTCGATCGTGACCGATTTGTCGAGGCCCTTGACCATGTCAACCACGGCGAGGGCTGCGACCGAGACGGCGGTGAATGCCTCCATCTCGACACCGGTGCGGTCAGCGGTGCGCACTGTGGCTGTGATGCTCACCCGGTCATCCTCGACGACGAGGTCGACGACGGCGCCGTGCACGCCGATCACGTGGGCGAGGGGGAGCAGGTCGGCGGTCTTCTTGGCGCCCTGGATTCCGGCGATGCGGGCCACGGCGAGCACGTCGCCCTTGGGCGCGGTGCCGTCACGGAGGGCCGCGATCACGGTCGGGCCGCAGCGCACGAAGCCGGCGGCGGTGGCGCTGCGCACGGTGGGAACTTTGTTGGTCACGTCGACCATGCGGGCCTGTCCGGCCGAGTCGAGGTGGGTGAACAGCTGAGCGGGAACGGTCGCGCCGGCCGCGTCGGTGGTGTGCGTCATGATGTCAGCATGACAGTGACGCGGTCGCCGCCGCGAATGTGAGTCGTGTCTTCGGGCACGATGGCGAGTCCGTTGGCCTGCGCCAGGCCGGCGACGAGGTGCGAACCCGACCCTCCGCGGGAGGCTGGGCGTACTTCGGAGCGGATGCTGCCGGTGCTGGCACTCGTGCTCCCCTCGGCGGTGATGACGGCGGGTGCATGCTCGATCACGGTTCGGTGCGTCACGATCACGGGCATGTACTGGGCGCGTCCGGGCGGCGAGTTCCAGCCGTCGGCGACGGTGGCCGTGATCGTGCGGCGGTGCAGGGCCGGGTGGTCTGGTGACGGTTGATCGAGCGACGTGGCTATGGTGCCGACGGTAGGAGCCTCGGTGTCGGTGCGCATGGCCCCGTCGTTCGGTGCGGTCGCCGTTTCGTCTGCTGGGTCGATCGGGTCGGCGAGGCCATGGCCGAGCAGACGCCGCAGCGCCGGCCGCACGAACACCTCGAAGGACACGTACGCGCTCACCGGGTTGCCGGGCAGGGCGAAGATTAGCGGTCCGGGCACATCGCCCGTGGCGGGCCAGCGTCCGAAGCCCTGTGGCTTGCCGGGTTGCATCTTGACCGGGCCGAAATCCACAGTGCCGAGCGGTTTCAGTACGGCTTTGACCACGTCGTACGCTCCGACGCTCACACCGCCGGAGAGCACGATCACGTCGACCGTGCCGGCCAGCTCGGTCAGCAGGGCGCGCAGCACGTCGTCGTCGTCGGGCTCGGCGCCGATCCGCACGGGAATACCGCCGGCCTCAGCGACGGCCGCCGAGAGCAGAAAGGAGTTGGAGTCGGGAATCTGGCCGCGGCGGGTCGGGCTGCCGGGGGTGACGAGTTCGCTTCCGGTGGAGATAACGGCCACGCGCGGAGCGGGGTGCACGAGCACCGAGCTGGTTCCGGCGCTCGCCGCTGCGGCGACCCGGGTGGGCCAGAGCACGCTGCCCGCGCGCAGCACCCGATCGCCCGCGTGGGCGTCTTCGCCGGCACGACGCACGTGAGCTGCGACATTGGGCGCTTGCACGATCGTGACCAGTTCGGTGCCCTGGTCGGTGTCTTCGATCGGTACGACGGCATCCGCTCCGTCGGGAATCGGCGCGCCCGTCATGATGCGCGCCACCTGCCCGGGAACGAGGCGTGGGTTCTCTGCGGTGCCGGCAGCGAGATCGGCGACGACCGGCAGGGTGATCGGATTCTGAGCGGATGCCCCCAGCAGGTCAGCGCGGATGACAGCGTAGCCGTCCATCGCGGAGTTGTCGAACGGAGGCGTGTCGGTCACCGTGAGCACGTCTTCGGCCAGCACCAGCCCGCGGGCGGCGTCGAGCTCGACCCGCACGGGCAGCAGCGGAGCCACGCTGCCGAGCACGACCGCGAGTTGCTCGGAAACGGTGCGCGCGGTCGCGGCGGGGGCACAGGCATCCGCTCGGTCGGGGTGTGCGTGATCGTTCTCTCGATGGCCGGACGTGACCTCGCGTGAATCGGAGGAGCCAGTCGCGTCGGTCGAAGCTGGAGCTTCCGAGGAGGCGGCGTGTCGTTCGTTGTCGGTCACCGCTCAGACCAGGCTGTCGGACTGGCTGGCACTGCCAGCGTCGTCGCGCGCCGAGGCGTGCCGCCCGGCCGGGGCGGGCTCTGGCGCGGCCCAGCGACTACCGAATCCGGGAGCTCGCCCGGCGGTGACGAGGTCATCCCAGGCGAGGATCCCTCCGGTGAACACCGACACATCGGTGAATCCGGCCTCACGCAGGGCGTTCGCGGCCCGCGCTGCCCGACCGCCAGCGTGGCAGTGCACAATCAGCGGCATGTCCGTCGGCAGCGCGGCGCGGCCGCTGGCCGACAGCACGCCGTCCGTCAACAGTTCGCCGAGCGGCAACAGTCGGGCTGTGGGAATCGAGCTTTCAGCGAATTCGCTCGGCTCGCGCACGTCCACGACGAGAAAGTTGTCGGTACCGGCGCCCTGGGCGACGAGGCGGTCGACGAGCTCGACGCTGGTGACCTCGGGGGTGCTGGTCATCGCCACTCGCGCGGCTTCCTCGGCTTGTTCGGCGGCTCGTTCGGCAGCGGTCGGCTCGGCGGCAATGCCGGTCCCGAGCAACGGAATCTCGCTGAACCGGCCCGACAACGCGTCGATCACGAGTACGCGGCCAATCAGCGGCGAGCCGATCCCGGTGATGAGCTTGATGGTTTCGGTCGCCATGAGCGACCCGACCTGGCCACACAGCGCGCCGAGCACACCCGCGTCGGCGCAGTTCGGCACTTCGCCCGCGGCTGGCGGCGTGGGAAACAGATCGCGCAGGTGCACACCGGTCACGCCGGAACCCTCCGGCGGAGTGGCCCAGAACACCGAGAGCTGGGCGTCGAATCGCAAAACGGATGCCCACACCAGCGGCAGCCTGAGCCGCGCGCAGGTGTCGTTCACGAGGAACCGGGTCGGAAAGTTGTCGGTGCCATCGATGACCACGTCGTAGCCGCCGATGATCTCGGCTGCGTTGGCCGCGACGAGGCGTTCGGCGTGCCGAACGACCCTGGTCTCGGGGGCGATCTCAATGATGCGCTCGGCGGCGCTGTCTACCTTCGGGCGGCCGACATCCGCTTGCCCGTGGGCAATTTGGCGCTGCAGGTTGCTGGGTTCCACGTCGTCGCCGTCGACGATGCCGATGGTGCCGACGCCGGCCGCGGCCAGGTAGAGCAGGGCGGGCGAGCCGAGCCCGCCGGCGCCGAGCACGAGCACCCGGGCGTTGGCGAGGCGGCGCTGGCCGAGTTCATTGAGCTGGGGGAGGCGACGCTGCCGGGCAGTACGCGCGGATTCGGACGCGCTGAGCTGATCAATGGGCTCAACAAGGGGAGGAATAGCCATGGCTTAACGCTAGGCGCTGCGGGGCCTCGCGGCCACCCGCATCCGTTCATCGGTGTTCCACCGGCATAACTCCTGCAATTTCTCGAGGCCCGAGCCGACAGGCCCCTGTTTCAGCGGGAGTCGAGAGCGCCGGCGAGCAATGTGCAGGAGTTATGACGGATGCCTCGGTGGCTAAATCAGAAAATCGTCGGCCGGATGAGCCCAAGCAGCCTCAACGTGGCAGGTTCGACCGGGATTTCCTGAAGTAGCCACGGGCGCCGGGGACACCGTTCAACAGACAGGCTGCCCAAACCGCAGATGCGGTGCTATTGTGCCATTTATGACGCAATATCGGATCAGTGAGGCCGCCGAGTTGCTCGGTGTCAGCGATGACACCGTGCGTCGCTGGGTAGACGGTGGTCGTCTCGCCGCGGATGCCGACGCATCCGGTCGTCTCGCCGTCGATGGAGCCGCGCTCGCCGCCTTCGCCGTCGACCAGGCAAGCACCCCGACCGACCCGTCCACAGTGGGCCGCAGCGCCCGCAACCGGTTTGTCGGCATCGTCACCGCCATCACCACGGACACGGTCATGGCCCAGGTCGAGTTGCAGTGTGGCCCGCACCGCGTCGTCTCGCTCATGTCGAGCGAGGCCGTGCGCGAACTCGGCCTCGAGGTCGGCTCGCTCAGCGTGGCCGTGATTAAGGCCACCAACGTGATCGTCGAAACTCCGGGACGGATGCTGTGACCCGCCTGGCCCTCGCCGCCCTGGCCGTGCTCGCCCTGGCCCTCACCGGCTGCGCGCCGTCAACCGCCCCGGGTATCGCCGCTGCCAGCGCGACCGCAGACCAAACCCTCACTGTCTACGCGGCCGCCTCCCTCAACCCGGCCTTCGACGAGCTCGCCACCCTGCTGGAGAAGCAGAACCCTGGCGTCAACGTGCAGGTCACCTACGACGGATCCTCCACCCTCGCTACCCAGATCACGGCCGGCGCCCCTGCCGACGTGTTCGCGAGCGCCGACCAGAAAAACATGCAGCCGCTGGCCGACGGCGGGCTCACCGGCCCGGCCACCCTATTCGCCGGCAACACGCTTCGCATCGCGGTTGCCCCCGGCAACCCACTGGGCATCGAGAACCTCGAAGATCTCGCCCGCTCCGGTGTAATCACCGTGCTGTGCGCGGCGCAGGTGCCGTGTGGGGCGGCATCCGCTACCCTGCTCACCAATGCTGGGGTCATTCTCACGCCCGCGAGTGAGGAGCAGAATGTGACGGCTGTGGTCACTAAGGTCGCCAGCGGCGAAGCGGATGCCGGCCTCGTCTACGCGACGGACGTCGCCGCGAACCCCGGCCGCATCGAGGGCGTGACCTCGGCCGGAGCGGACGCGGTCGTCGGGCACTATCCGATCGCCGTCGTCAAGGAGAGTGCGCACGCTGAGACCGCCCAGGCCTTCGTCGACCTCGTGCTCTCGCCCGCCGGGCAGGCCGTGCTGGCCGCCCACGGTTTTCTCGCTCCGTGAGGGTTCTTCTGCCCTGCCGCCCAGGCATCCGCGGGACACCGGGCCCACCTTGTGGCCACGGGCCCAGTTTAGAAACTGGGCCCGTGGACGGGGCCCGGGCCCCGTCCGTTACCTACCGGACCCGGAGCGCGCACTCGCGCAGGCCGCACCGGAGGGCGAGCATATGATCCCGCGCCTGCTCTATGTGCCCGCGAGCATCGGCCTCGCTCTGCTCGTGCTTCCGCTCGCCGGACTCCTGCTCAAGGTCGACTGGCCAGGCCTCCCCTCCCTGCTCCTCTCGCCGGAAGCCCTGCGGCCGCTGGGACTCTCGCTCGCGACGGCATCCGTTTCGACCGTGCTGTGCCTACTGCTCGGCGTGCCGCTGGCCGTCGTCATCGCCCGATCGAAGCCGCGGGTGGCCGGCCTGCTGCGGGCACTCGTGACCGTGCCGCTCGTGCTGCCGCCCCTCGTCGGCGGCATTGCACTGCTCTCCCTGCTCGGCCGAAATGGTGTGCTCGGCAACACCCTTGAGCTGGCCGGGCTGCGCATTCCGTTCACGACGACCGCGGTCGTGATCGCGCAAACTTTTGTGGCCCTCCCTTTTCTCGTGATCGCGGTCGAGGGCGCGCTGCGCACCGCCGGCGTGCGTTACGAACGCGTCGCGGCCACCCTCGGCGCCCACCGCGGCACCGTCTTCGCCCGCATCACGCTGCCGCTCGTCGGTCCCGGTCTGCTCGCCGGCACGGTATTGAGCTTCGCCCGCGCCCTCGGCGAGTTCGGCGCGACCGCCCTGTTCGCCGGCAACCAGGCCGGAGTCACCCGCACCATGCCCCTCGCCATCTACACCGCGTTCAACGGTTCTGGCGTCACGACCGACCAGGCCGTCGCCCTGTCACTGCTGCTCATCGCGGTCGCCGTGATCATCCTCGTGCTGGTTGGAACCCGCCGGGCGAGCGTGCTCTCATGACCCCGGCCCTCTGGAAATCCGCCGCCAACGCCCTGCTCGAGGCGAACCTGCAGCTCACTCGCGGCTCGTTCACCCTCGACGTGCAGCTCTCCCTCGCGCCCGGCGAGGTGCTCGCGCTGCTCGGACCGAACGGCTCGGGCAAATCGACCGTGCTCGATCTGCTCGCCGGCCTCGCCACCCCCGAGCACGGCACCGTCACCATCGACGGCGCCGTGCTCACCGCACCCGGCCGCTTCGTAGCCCCAGAGCGCCGGGCCATCGGGCTGCTTGGGCAGGACCCGCTGCTGTTCCCGCACCTCAGTGCCCGCGCCAACGTGGCGTTCGCGCTGCGCGTCGGCGAGGCCCAATTGAGCGCCGCCCAGGCCCGAATAGCGGCCGACCACTGGCTCGACCGCGTCGGCCTGCACGGCTTCGGCGGCAGTAAACCCGGCGCCCTCTCCGGCGGACAGCAGCAGCGCGTCGCCCTCGCGCGGGCCCTCGCGGCCGGGCCGCGCGTGCTCCTGCTCGACGAACCCCTTGCCGCCCTCGACGCGGAGACCGCGCCGTTCATGCGTCAGCTCATTCGCGAGCAGCTCGCCGAAACCGGAACCAGCGCCATCATCGTCACCCACGACATCGTTGACGCGGTCGTGCTCGCCGATCGCGTCGCTGTGCTGCACGACGGCGCCCTCATCGACGAGGGTACGACCGCAGCGGTGCTCGCTGCCCCGCGCAACCCGTTCGTCGCGGCCCTCGCCGGCGTCAACCTCGTGGTCGGCAGCGTGCAGAACGGCGCGGTCGCCGCCCCCGACGGCCGCATCTTCCACGTTCGCCCAGCGGATGCCGTCGCCCTCGCGCCCGCGTCTTCCGGCACTCCGGCATCGGCGAGCGCCATCACCCTCGGCGGGGCCGACCAGAACGTTCCAGCCGCGGCCGTCTTTCGCCCGGCATCCGTCGTCGTGCAAACCGAACAGCCGCGTCACGCGAGCCCGCGCAACGTCTGGTCGGCCCGGGTGACCGGCATCGAGCCGGGCAGCGGCGGAGTGCGCCTGCGCACCAGCGGTGACCCCGAGGTCATCGCCGAACTCACCCCCGCCGCCGTTGCCGACCTCGGCCTGCAACTCGGCTCCACCGTCTGGCTCTCGGTCAAAGCCACCGAGGTCAGCGCCTACCGCCGCTAACCTCGAGCAAGGGGCACGTCGATTTGTAGCCGGGGGATGCTGATGCCGACTTTGCGGGTGACTGATTCGGTGCTGGACGGCCTGTCGACGACCCTGTCCGGGGCTGCAGTGCAGCTCAATGGTTCGTCTTTAGTCATCCTGACACCATGGCATTCGTCTGACCAGGCAGGGTGCACCGAGTGTAGACACGACGGGCGTTCAGGGAGACTTTTATAGTGCGTCGATCTGGGCTCCCGGCACCGAACTTCAAATCACCTCCTTCTCACCGTGTTTCGAGATGGAGGAGGGGCAGCATCCGTCGGATGAGTATTAGGGCGGCAGAATAGCCAGCCGGGGTACGTTAAAAGCACGACCAAGGAGACCCATGACCCCCACCGAACTTCTCATTGAAGAGTTCTCCCGCATCCAGGGCACGGTGCATCGCACCCTGAAAAATGCCACCGTCGCAACGCTCACCTTTCGAGCGGATGCCGACGCCAACACCATTGCGTGGCTCACCTGGCACCTGTCCCGCGTGCAGGACGACCACCTCGCGGACCTCGCCGGTATCGAGCAGGTGTACATCGGCCAGGGCTGGGCTGAACGATTCGACCTGCCGTTCGGGCCGACGGCGACCGGCTACGGGCATACCTCCGCCGACGTCGCGGCCGTGCGAGCCGACGCCGTCCTGCTCGGCGGCTACTACGACGCCGTGCACACCGCGACCGTCGCGTACCTGGCCACGCTGAGCTCGGCAGACCTCGACCGGGTCGTCGACGCGTCCTGGACCCCCGTCGTCACGCTCGGCGTGCGTCTGGCCAGTGTGCTCTCCGACGACCTGCAGCACGCCGGGCAGGCCGCCTTCGTGCGCGGCCTCGCCGACCGCGCCGGCGTCTAGCGTCGCCGCCCCGCCGGAGCGGTTGCTGAAGAGACTCGTCCGCCGACGCGAGCGGTCTGGGAAACCCGGACGTGTGTCGTTGGTCGAGCTCGTCGAGACCGCATGGCGCGACGCAAGCGGTCTGCGAAACGGGAAGTCGAGCATCCGCTCGGGCTCGCTGCTGGACTGCTTGGCGGAGAATGGGGGATTCAAACCCCCGAGGGCTTTCACCCAACACGCTGCGGGCATCCGTTTGGCGGAGAATGGGGGATTCGAACCCTGCGAATGGGGTTTGTGCGTCACCCAACACGCTGCGGGCATCCGTTTGGCGGAGAATGGGGGATTCGAACCCCCGAGGGCTTTCACCCAACACGCTTTCCAAGCGTGCGCCATAGGCCACTAGGCGAATTCTCCTGGCCGCCGTTGCAATAAAGCAACGGCACCAGAGAATCTTACCTGTTTCCAGCGGATCCCACCGCCACCTCCGCAGACCGCCCCCCGGTTGGTGCCGCCCAGCGTCGTACCCTAAACTGAACTTCGGCTCCTCGCGTGGCGCCACCTTGGCCAATTCCCCCAGGACGGAAACGTAGCAAGGGTAACCGGGCTCTGGCGGGTGCGCGAGGAGTCTTTTTCGTACCCACGACCCGCAAGGGTAACCGGGGCTGCGCCACTGTGCCGAGGTGCGCGAGGAGTCTTTTCTATGCCCATTCTGCCCGCGAGAGCGCAAAAAGTGCCCGATTGAGGGTCTCAAACGGGCACTTTTTGCGCTTTCGCGCGACGATCGCGTGGAGATCGTGGCCCCCATTTGGCCGAGTACGCGGTTGTTGGGACCTTTGGCACTTGGCCGGTCGGCGCGGCTCAATAGGATGGAAGAAGCGCGGCTGTGTCGCCGCGCGACAACGCGGAGGAGCGATGATCGACGATTCCGGCACCATGACCTGGCCCTCGCGCGCGCCAAAACCCCTCAGCGCAGCGGCCTTGGCGGGCATCGACGCCTGGTGGCGGGCCGCTAATTACCTCGCTGTTGGCCAGATCTACTTGCTCGGCAACGCTCTGCTGAAAGAGGCGCTGACCCGCGACCACGTCAAACCGCGCCTGCTCGGCCACTGGGGAACCACGCCCGGCCTCAACTTTCTCTACGCGCACCTGAACCGTGCGATCGCCGAACGCAGCCAGAGCACCATCTACATCACCGGCCCCGGCCACGGCGGCCCCGGCATGGTCGCCAACGCCTACCTCGACGGCACTTACACCGAGGTCTACGCCGACATCGAGCAGAACGAGCACGGCGTGCAGAAGCTGTTTCGCCAGTTCTCCTTTCCCGGTGGCATCCCCAGCCACGCCTCGCCCGAGCTGCCCGGATCCATCCACGAGGGCGGCGAACTCGGCTACGCCCTCAGCCACGCCTACGGCGCCGCGTTTGACAACCCGAACCTGCTCGTGGCCGCGGTGGTCGGCGACGGTGAGGCCGAAACTGGCCCGCTTGCCACCAGCTGGCACTCCAACAAGTTCATCAACCCGCTGCTGGACGGCGTCGTGCTGCCCATTTTGCACCTCAACGGGTACAAGATCGCCAACCCCACGGTGCTGGCGCGCATCCCCGAAGACGAGCTGCTCGATCTGATGCGCGGCTACGGTCACACTCCGTATATAGTGAGCGGCGGCTTCGACGGCGAAGATCCGATGCTCGTGCACGCGCGCATGGCCGAGACCCTCGACCTGGTGCTCAACCAGATCGCCGACATCAAGGCAGCAGCCGCCCAGGCTGCCGCAAACAACGAGGACTTCGCCCGCCCGCGCTGGCCCATGATCATCCTCCGCACCCCCAAGGGCTGGACCTGCCCCGCCCGTATCGACGATGTGCAGGTCGAGAACACGTGGCGCGCGCACCAGGTTCCGCTGGCAAACGCCCGCGACACCCCGGCGCACACCGCCCTGCTCGAACAGTGGATGCTGTCCTACCGTCCGCGAGACCTGTTCGACGCAAGCGGCGCTCCCGTGAAACAGATCACCGACCTCGCCCCACAGGGCGACCTGCGCATGAGCGCTAACCCGATCGCCAACGGCGGACTCCTGCGCCGCGACCTGCACCTGCCCGACTTTCGCGATTTCGCCGTCGACGTGCCCGAGCCGGGTGCAACGCTGAATGAGGCGACGCGAGTGCTGGGCGGCTACCTGGCCGAGGTCATCCGTTTGAATCCGCAGAATTTTCGCATCTTTGGGCCTGATGAGACCGCGTCGAACCGGCTGGCCCCGCCGGTCTACGAGGTAACCGACAAGCAGTGGAACGCCGAGCTGAAACCCGGCGACACCAACCTGGCCCGCGCTGGCCGCGTCATGGAAATGCTGAGCGAGCACCAGTGCCAGGGCTGGCTCGAGGGCTACCTGCTCACCGGGCGGCACGGGCTGTTCAACTGTTACGAAGCATTCATCCACATCGTCGATTCCATGTTCAACCAGCACGCCAAGTGGCTCAAGGTGACCGCCGAGATCCCGTGGCGGGCACCGATCGCGAGTCTGAACTACCTGCTCAGCTCGCACGTCTGGCGGCAGGATCACAACGGGTTCAGCCACCAGGATCCGGGTTTCATCGACCACGTCGTCAACAAGAGCGCGGACGTCGTGCGGGTCTACCTGCCCTTCGATGCGAACACGCTGCTCTCCACCTACGACCACTGCCTGCGCAGCGTCAACTATGTCAACGTCGTCGTGGCGGGCAAGCAGCCGGCGCCGAACCTGCTCACGATGGAGCAGGCCGTCGCGCACTGCACCCGTGGCCTCGGCATCTTCGACTGGGCTGGCACCGAGGTTGCCGGTCTCGCCCCCGATGTCGTGCTTGCCGCCGCCGGCGATGTGCCCACGCTCGAGGTGCTCGCCGCCGCCGAGATTCTGCGCGAGAACCTGCCCGGGCTCATGGTGCGGGTCGTGAACGTCGTCGACCTGATGCGCCTGCAGTCCGAGGATGACCACCCGCACGGCCTGAGCGACAGCGCCTTCGACGCCGTCTTCACGCCGGACAAGCCCATCATCTTCGCCTATCACGGCTATCCGTGGCTCATTCATCGGCTCACCTACAAGCGCCACGGCCACGAGAACCTGCACGCCCGCGGCTACAAGGAGATCGGCACCACGACGACCCCGTTCGACATGGTCATGCTCAACGACCTCGACCGGTACCACCTCGTTATGGACGTCATCGACCGCACCCCCGGGCTCGCCGCCCGCGCTGGCCTGCTGCGGCAGCAGATGCAGGATGCCCGCCTCGCCGCCCGCCAATACACCCGCGACCACGGCGAAGACGTTCCGTCCATCACGAACTGGTCCTGGTCTTCCCAAGCGGATGCCGCCGCCGCCGAGACCGGCGCCGACAATGTCTAGCCGCGGCACCGCGTCGCGTGGCTGGTTTGACGCGTTCGCTCGCGCCCCGCGAAGGCCGGGTGTCGTTCCCAGCGTCTGACCCACGCCCCACACTCTCCCAACCCGAATACGCTTGAATGGACATCGTGGCTCGAAGCATCTATATCACCAGCGCCGAAGGTAATACCGGCAAATCCTCGATTGCGCTCGGCGTGGTCGACACGCTCACCCACCTGGTGGAACGGGTCGGCGTGTTCCGCCCGGTCGCTCGCACCGCAACCGAACCCGACTACGTCGTCGAGCTCCTGCTGCGTCACCTGCAGGCCAATGCCGGCCCCGGTTCCGCGGCCGGGCAGACCTACGAGCAGAGCATCGGTGTCAGCTACGACGACGTCAACACCGACCCCGACGCGGCCCTGGCCGTGATCGTCGCCCGATACAAGGCGATCGAAGCCAACTGCGACACGGTCGTCGTCATCGGCAGCGACTACACCGACGTCGGCAGTCCTACCGAGCTGGCTTTCAATGCCCGCATCGCCGCGAACCTCGGAGCCCCTGTGCTACTCGTGCTCGGCGGTCGCGTCGGCCCCGGCGAGGGCGAACGCCTCGGCCAGAGCGACGCCCGTTCGGCCGTGGATATCGGCCAGCAGACCGACGTGGCGCTGGCGGAACTGCGCGACGAACACGCATCCATTCTGGCGATCATCGTCAACCGGGCCGACGAAACCGCCCTGGCCGAGATTATCGACTCGGTGCGGGCTACGACCAACGCCCAGCCGGCGCGCTCGGGCGGAGCCTTCGGCGTGCCGATCTGGGCCATTCCCGAAGATCCCTACCTTGTCGCCCCGAGCATGCAGAGCATCATGGAGGCCACCGAGGGCACCCTGATCAAGGGTGACCCCGCTCTGCTCGCCCGCGAGGCGCTCGGCGTCGTTGTCGCGGCCATGTCCATGGTCAACGTGCTGCCGCGCCTCATCGAGGGCGCCGTCGTCGTCGTGCCGGGCGACCGCGAAGACGTGCTGCTGGCCGTGCTGCTGGCCAACGCCTCCGCCACCTTCCCCTCGATTGCCGGAATCGTGCTGAACGGCGGTTTCGACCTCCCCGACGCTATCCAGCAGCTGATGGAGGGCCTCGCGCCCTCGCTGCCGATCATTCGCACCTCGCTCGGTTCCTACGACACGACCATGCGCATCACCCGCACTCGCGGACGCCTCGCCGCCGACTCGCAGCGCAAGCACGACACTGCGCTGGCGTTGTTCGAGACGCACGTCGACGCTGCGGCCCTGCTCGACCGGCTCGATGTGAGTCGGGCCGAGGTCGTCACGCCACTCATGTTCGAGTACGCGCTGCTCGAGCGGGCGCGCCAGAACCGCCAGCACATCGTGCTGCCCGAGGGGGAGGACGACCGCGTGTTGCGCGCTGCCGCCACCCTGCTTGCCCGCGATGTGGTCGAGCTGACCATTCTCGGCGAAGAGTTCGAGGTGCGCTCGCGCGCCATCGGCCTGGGTCTCGATATCTCCAAGGCCCACGTGGTGAGCCCCTATGACGACCTGCTGCGCCTCAAATTCGCGCAGGAATATATGCAGTTGCGGGCACATAAGGGAATCACGCTGGATCAGGCCAACGAAACCGTCACCGACGTGAGCTACTTCGGCACAATGATGGTGCAGCTCGGGCTCGCCGATGGCATGGTCTCCGGCGCCACCCACACCACCGCGCACACCATTCGGCCAAGCTTCGAGATCATCAAGACGCAGGTCGGCGTCGGCGTGGTGTCGAGTGTGTTCCTCATGGCGCTCGCGGACCGCGTGCTGGTCTACGGTGACTGCGCCGTCATTCCGGTACCTACCGCCGAGCAGCTCGCCGACATCGCCATCTCCGCTGCCGCCACGGCGGTGCAGTTCGGCATCGAGCCGCGCATCGCCATGCTGTCGTACTCCACCGGGTCTTCCGGAGAGGGCGCCGACGTCGAGAAGGTGCGCACCGCCACCGCCCTCGTGCGGGAGCGCCGCCCGGACCTGCTGGTCGAGGGCCCGATTCAATACGATGCCGCAGCGGATGCCGCGGTCGCCGCCACAAAGATGCCCGGTTCCAGCGTGGCCGGGCGCGCCACCGTGTTCATCTTCCCCGACCTCAACACCGGCAATAACACGTACAAGGCCGTGCAGCGGAGCGCTGGCGCGGTCGCGATCGGCCCCGTGTTGCAGGGTTTGCGCAAGGCGATCAACGACCTCTCTCGCGGCGCCCTGGTACAGGACATCGTGAATACCGTCGCGATCACCGCCATCCAGGCTGCCGGCCTGACGGATGCCGCGGCGCCAGCCCTTGACGCCACCCCGGCCGGAGCCACCCGATGACCGCCGTTCTGGTCGTCAACTCCGGGTCGAGCTCCTTCAAATACCAGCTCATTGAGATGGACACCGAGACCACCCTGGCGAGCGGACTGGTGGAGCGCATCGGCGAGGTCGTCGGCGATTCCGTGCACTCCATCGCCGGGGTGAAGGCCGAGGTATCGGCGGCGGAGGCTTCTGCGGAGACGCACGTTCCGGCATCCGCTGATCGAAAGTGGAAGCGCGAGCTGCCCATTCCCGACCACACGGCCGGATTCGCCGTGATGCTCGAAGCGTTCCGGGCCCATGGGCCGTCGCTTGCGCGGCACGTTCCGGTGGCCGTCGGGCACCGCGTCGTGCACGGCGGAGCCCGCTTTCACCAGCCGACCCTCGTCACGCCGCAGGTTGAGAAGGACATCGACGAGCTGTCGGGGCTGGCGCCGCTGCACAATCCGGGCGCGCTGCAGGGCATCGTCGCGGCCGTCGAGGCATTCGCTGACGTGCCGCACGTGGCAATTTTCGACACGGCATTTCACCAGACGCTGCCGCCCGAAGCCTTCACCTACGCGATCAATGCCGATCTGGCCGAGCGGTATCGCATCCGTCGCTATGGTTTTCACGGCACCAGCCATGGCTTTGTGGCGCGCGAGGCGGCGAACTTTCTGCAGCGACCGGTCGAAGACCTGAACCAGATCGTGCTGCATCTCGGCAATGGCGGGTCGGCCTGCGCGGTCGAGGGCGGCCGCTCGGTCGAGACCAGTATGGGCATGACACCGCTCGAGGGACTCGTCATGGGCACCCGCTCCGGCGACATCGACCCGGGCGTGCTGTTCCACCTGCATCGACGGGCCGGACTCGACTTTCCCGAGATCGACAAACTACTCAACCGGGGCAGCGGACTACTCGGTCTGACCGGGCGGGGCGATATGCGCGACGTGATCGTGGCCGCCACCGCTGGCGACGGGCCGTCGCAGCTCGCGATCGACGTCTACGTGCACCGGGTTAAGGGCTACGTCGGGGCGTATTATGCCCAGCTCGGCCGGGTCGACGTGATCTCCTTCACCGCCGGTGTCGGCGAGAACGCCCCGCTCGTGCGCGAGCGCGCCCTTGCCGGGCTGGAGGCCCTGGGCATTCGCATCGACCCCGAGCGCAATGCTGCCGCCGCGCGCGGCGCCCGCGTGATCAGCGCCGACGACTCCGCGGTCACGGTGCTCGTGATTCCGACCAACGAGGAGCTCGAGATCGCCCGCCAGACCCTGGCGACGGTGCGCTGACCCCGCCCCAGGCTTGGCCTCCCGCGCTCGCCGTGCAGAACTGCGGAGATTTTCGCGTTCAGCTTAGAATCTGGCGTGATTGGGGCGATTTCTGCCATATCTCCGCCGTTACGAACGGCGCTTCCAGGCTGCTGCGTCCTCGGCGTCGTTCACCATGCGACGCACCGTCTCAAGGGTAGTGGGCCACGTGTCGAAGATGTGTGGCCTGGCCAAGCGGAGGACCCGAATCCCCTGCCGTTCAACTTCGCGATCTTTGCTGCGGTCGGGCAGAAATCGTTCCGGACCGTGCCATTCTTCACCGTCGGTCTCTATCCCGACGCACCCATTCACGAGCATGTCGACGCGGCCAGCACCTGTCACATAAAATTGTGTCGCGACCCGAAAGCCCGCGCGGATGAACCCCACCCGGCTGAACGTTTCAAATCCGGACTGCGCCCCGCGATCGAGGAGGCGCAGCAACGCGCGCAGGTGGTCAGGGGCCAGACGGAGGAGCTCTTCGAGGTCGTCCTCCGTGATGAACCTCATGAAAAGCGCGGACTCCAGGCATGCCAGCGCGTCGACATCGTCGAGGCATGACAACGCTTGCAGCACGGCGTCAAACGGTGATACTTCGAACACCGGTGCCCAGCAGTGGAAGGCGCGACTCCAATGGATCGATGCGCCGGGGGCCAATCGTCGCTGGTGGTGGTGCGGGCGCAAGCGGAGATGTAGTCCTGGCCGCGCGATTCCGCTCCAGATGCCGAGCTGCGACAGGCGAGTCAGACAATCGACCCGCCCGCCAACTTGCAGTGCGGTGAGAGTCGGCGCGTCGAGGTGCGCGCAGGAAAATACGCCGTGGGCAACGTGCCTGATCAGCCCGGAATCCACTGCAGATTTCACTGATCGTCGGCTGGCCCCGATACCCGCCAGTTGCTGTGACGTCGCGACGTGCCCCAAGTGGCACAAAACAGTGACAAGGTCGTGGCTCATGACTGCATAGTGCGACGAATGACGCTGTGCTCGGCGAGGTGCGCGCAAGTTGTGGATTGCCACCAGAATTCGGTGACTGGGGAGGAGAGGCCGGCCCCGTATGCTTCAGCAGCGGTTCAGAAGTGCGAAGAAGACGCCCTCCTGGGGTCGCTTGTGGCCTGACTGGGCTGAGATCGCCGAGAATCTCCGCAGACCTGCACTGGGGCCGGTCGGCACGCGATAGATGCGGGAGATGGCGGCGACCGGCAGGCTCCAACGTGTTCTACTCTCGGGCCGTTCAGTACTGCGGAGATTTTCCATGGCGGCGGCCAGTTTCGCTGCGTTTTGGGCCGGCGGGGCCGAATCTCCGCAGTTGTAAGCGGGAACCTCAGCGGTAATGGGTCAGGCGTTCACGATCGTGCAGGTTCCGGCGCCGACCAGCAGCGGGAACGTGGCGTGCGCGCTCGAGATGAGCGAGCCCGCTCGAGTGGGCCGCAGCGACCCCGACGTCGCCCGCCCCGCCGAGCAGCGCACCCTCGCAGGTCGACGTGAACGTTCCCGATGCCGGCTCAGACGTGCTCACCCCGCTGCCGAGCGAGACCTCTATGAGCCCGCCGACCCCGGTGTTCGATTCGTAGTAGCGGGCATTGGCCCCCCGCGTATCCGGTGGTCGGATAGTGCCAGGTCAGCACGATCCGCGGCACGAGGCTGAGCTACACGAGCACGCTCGCCGCCGTGCAGGTGTCGATCACCGGTGCTGGCACCACGATTGCTGTCACAGCGGATGCGACGAATTCAGAATCCGTAAACGTCGCGTCGGTCCACCTCGAGTCGGCGGGAACGAGCGCGGCGGCGAGAAGCGCCGCAAACGCGAGGACGAGCTGCCGGGCGATCATTGCACTGGCCGGCCGCTCGGATGGTTTGACGAGCCCCCGGGAGCGGACGCGGCCGAGGCCTCCGTCGCGGCAGCGGAGGGATCCGGAGCTGACCCCGGGGGAGTGGGGGAGGCCTCAGCGGCGTCGGAGTCGGCGGCCCGGACGCCAACCGGAACGGCATCGGCCGATCGATCACGATCGTCATCCCGGTCGGTGTCTTCCCGTTCTCTGCGGGGCCAGAACGTCCAGGTCACGAGCACCGCAGCCCCGATCGCGAGCACGGCGAGCACCCAGGGTTGCACCACCATCAGCGCGGTCAGCCCGGCCGGTGTCGGCGTCGTTGATGTCGCCGTCGTCGGTTCAACGCGCCGCGGCATCCGCTTCACGATTGTCGCAGCGGATGCCGCGGCGGGGGCGAGTGTCGGTTGCGGCAAGTACCATTGAGATCGTGGTTACCGCCCTGTATCGCCGCTACCGGCCAGAGACCTTTGCCGAGATGATCGGCCAGTCCCAAGTGACTGATCCGCTGATGACGGCGCTTCGCACCAACCGAGTGAACCACGCCTATCTGTTCAGCGGCCCCCGCGGCTGTGGCAAGACCACATCGGCGCGCATCCTGGCCCGCTGTCTCAACTGTGCTGAGGGCCCGACGGACACCCCGTGCGGTGTCTGTCCGAGCTGTGTCGAGCTCGCCCGAGACGGCGGCGGTTCGCTCGACGTCGTCGAAATCGACGCGGCGAGTCACAACGGTGTCGACGATGCCCGCGACATTCGCGAGCGCGCCATCTTCGCGCCCGCCCGCGACCGCTACAAGATCTTCATCCTCGACGAGGCCCACATGGTCACCCCGCAGGGTTTCAACGCGCTGCTCAAGATTGTCGAAGAGCCGCCGGAACACGTGAAGTTCATCTTCGCGACCACCGAACCCGAAAAGGTGATCGGAACCATCCGCTCGCGTACCCATCACTATCCGTTCCGGCTGGTGCCTCCGGGGCCGATGCTCGAGTACGTGCAGCAGATGTGCGATACCGAGAAGATGGTCGTCGCGCCCGGCGTGCTGCCGCTCGTGGTGCGCGCCGGCGGCGGCTCGCCGCGCGACACCCTGTCGCTGCTCGACCAACTCATGGCCGGGTCTGATGGCCAGTCCATTGAGTACGATCGCGCCGTCGCGCTGCTCGGCTACACGAGTGCATCGCTGCTCGACGAGGCCGTCGAGGCCATCGGTGCCCGTGATTCCGCTGCAGCCTTCGACGCGGTCGACCGGGTCATCCAGACCGGGCAAGATCCGCGCCGCTTCGTCGAAGATCTGCTCGAGCGCATGCGCGACCTCATCATCGTCGCGGCCACAAGCGTCGCGGGGGCCGCGGCCGTGCTGCGCGGCGTGCCGCAAGACGAGCTGGAACGCATGACCGTGCAGGCCGCCGCCTTCGGGCCGGCCGAACTCTCGCGCACCGCCGACATTCTCAACGCGGCGCTCACCGAGATGAGCGGGGCCACCTCGCCGCGCCTGCATCTTGAGCTCATGATCGCGCGGTCCCTGATTCCCGCGACCGACGACTCAACTCGCGGCGCCCTCGCGAGGGTCGAGCGCCTGGAGCGTCGTATCGGCGTCGACGGCGTGGCGGCTGTGCCCGCTGTGGCCGCCGTTGCTGGTGCTCCTGCTGCCCGCGAGTCCGCCCCCCATGCGGTGGTCGAGCCTGTCGAGACCGCCATCCCGGGAACGCGGGCTGCCAGCTCCGCCGCTGCCGGTGTCGCTGCTGTTGCCGGTGGCGCTGCTGTTGCCGGTGGCGCTGCTGCTACCGGTGGCGCTGCTGCTACCGGTGCCGCTGCCGGTGGCGCCGCTGCTACCCGCGAGCCCGCCGCCAATGCGTCGGTCGATCCGGTCGAGACCGCCATTCCGGGAACGCAGGCTGCGTCGGGAACGCGAGCACCGTTGGCTGCGGACGCGCCCTCCGCGCCCAAACCGCCCATCGTCCCCGGTGCTCCGGTCTCCCTGCAACAGCTCAAGGACGCCTGGCCCGAGATTCTCGAAGCGGTCAAGAACGAGAAGACCACCGCGTGGCTTGTCGTCTACACCGCCCACGTACTCAGCCTGAACGGCGACGTACTCGCCCTGTCGTTCCCGAGTCACGCCGATGTCGAGAGCTTCAAGCAGCAAAAGGTCCCCGGAATGGGAACGAGCGACTTCTTGCGCACCGCGATCGTCGCTGTGCTCGGCCTGCGGGTCAAGTTCATCGCGCGCGTCGACGCTGGGCGCGAGACTTCCTCGCCGAGCGCGGCGTCCGGTGCCGCACCCGCAGCCGCCGCGGAGCCTGCGCCAGCAGGCCCGGCACCCGAATCGCCCTCGGCAGCAGCGGATGCTGTCGGCTCGGCCGTCCCCAATCTCGAGGCAGCGGATTCGCCGGCGTCCCCGACAAGCGCGCCGTCTGCGCCGTCTGCGACTGAGAACACTGCGACCGCGCCGTCTGCCCAGAAACCCGACGTAACTCCCCGCACTATGCCTGCCCCTCCCGCTGCGCCGCGCGAGCCAGCCTCGCCGGCCGCTGAAGGCGCGTCGCCCGTCGCTGCATCCACCAGCGGATGGGCGACCGTAGCCATCCCCGGCTCACCGAACGGCCCGGCACTGCCCGCTCTCGACGATGACGCAACGGATGCCCCGGCTCCCGAAACCGCTGCGCCGCCAGCAGCTCAGGCCCCCGAATCGTCATCGCCAGTGTCGACACAGTCGGTTGGGACTGCGGGTTCATCCGCGGGCGTGGCGTCAGACGAACCCTGGGCCGCGACTGCTTTCGTATCGACGTCCCACGACGAGCCGCCGTACGATGACGTGCCGCCGCCGTTCGACGACGACGTTCCGCCCGAGATGGACGCCCCCGCCGATGAACGCGTGCCGAATTACGAGGCGCACGCCGAGGCATCCGCTGTGCCCGTAAGCGCTGTTCCCACGAACGCCCAGCAGAGTCGGCAGCCCCAGGGCGCGCCCCAACAGAAGTCAGGCCCGCAGTACTCAGGCCAGCGGACCGCCGGTCACGAGACCGCTGTCCAGCAGAATGCCGATCGCTCCAGCCTCGGTCAACCCAACCTCGGTCAGAGCGCGCCAGCGACGCGGCAACACCCGAACGCGTCCGGCCAGCGCGGCTCCACGAAGGACCCGTCGCGGGCGCCGTCCTTCGCTGAGAAGCAGCGCTACGGCGAGGCCGTCGTGCGCGAGATTCTCGGTGCCACCTTCATCGAAGAGCAGCCGTACTCCGCGGCGCCCCGAACCAGAAACGACCACTAAACCATGTATGAAGGAATCGTTCAGGAACTGATCGACGAGCTCGGCCAGCTTCCTGGTATCGGCCCGAAGTCGGCGCAGCGCATCGCGTTTCACATCCTGCAGACCGAAAAATTCGACGTGACCCGTCTCGCCAACGTGCTGCTCGAGGTGCGCGACAAAGTGCGGTTCTGCGACATCTGCGGCAACGTCTCCGAGCAGCCTACCTGCCTGATCTGCCGGGATCCTCGCCGGGATCCCACGTCGATCTGCGTCGTCGAAGAGGCCAAGGACGTCGTTGCGATCGAGCGCACCCGCGAGTTCAAGGGCCTCTATCACGTGCTGGGCGGGGCCATCAGCCCGATCGACGGCGTCGGACCCGACGACCTGCGCATCCGCCAGCTGATGCAGCGCCTCGCCGACAACACCGTTCAGGAGGTCATCATCGCGACCGACCCGAACCTCGAGGGAGAGGCCACCGCCACCTATCTCTCCCGCCTGCTCACCACCCTGGAGATCAAGGTCACCCGTCTGGCCTCCGGCCTGCCCGTGGGCGGCGACCTCGAGTACGCCGACGAGGTCACGCTCGGCCGCGCCTTCGAGGGCCGCCGCGAGGTCACCCACTAGCCCGGTCGCCTCCGCTGCGCCTAGCGCACCCCTCGTTCTTGCGGACGGGGCCCGGGCCCCGTCCCTGGGCCCAGTTTATAGACTGGGCCCCGGGCCATAAGGTGGGCCCAGCGAGCGGATGCCGCCTCCGCACACCGACCCCCGCACACCCCACCCGACCCCGCACACCCCACCCGACCCCGCACACCCCACCCGGCCCCGCACACCCCACCCACCGCCGCACCCCCTCTGCCGCGCAACGTCACATGGCACCGGCCCGCCAGCACCAGCATTTAGGATGGGAACTTGGACGCGGCCCGCACAACAGGCCGCACACCCCCATCTCAGGAGTCCCATGGCCTTGATCGTGCAGAAGTTCGGCGGATCATCCGTCGCCGACGCCGAAAGCATCAAGCGGGTCGCCAAGCGCATCGTCGACACCCGCAAGGCAGGCAACGAGGTCGTCGTCGCCGTCTCGGCGATGGGCGACAGCACCGACGAACTGCTTGACCTCGCCCACCAGGTCACGCCGCTTCCCGCCCCGCGCGAGCTCGACATGCTGCTCACCGCTGGCGAACGCATCTCGATGGCGCTGCTCGCGATGGCCATCAAGAGCCTCGGCTACGACGCCCGCTCCTTCACCGGCAGCCAGGCCGGCATGATCACGGATGCCCGCCACGGCTCCGCGCGCATCGTCGACGTCACGCCCGGCCGCATCCGCTCGGCCCTCGACGAGGGCGCCGTCGCCATCGTCGCCGGCTTCCAGGGCTTCAATCGCGATACCAAGGACATCACGACTCTCGGCCGCGGCGGTTCGGACACCACCGCCGTCGCCCTCGCCGCGGCCCTCGGCGCCGACATCTGCGAAATCTACACGGATGTCGATGGCGTCTTCACCGCGGATCCGCGGGTCGTTCCCCGTGCCCGCAAACTCGAGCGCGTCACCAGCGAGGAGATGCTCGAACTCGCCGCTGCCGGAGCCAAAGTCCTATATATTCGCGCTGTGGAATATGCCCGCCGGCACGGCGTCACCCTGCACGTGCGCTCCTCGTTCAACAACAACACCGGCACCATCGTGTACAACGCCGCGACCGCGCGAGAAAATGGAGTAATTGTGGAAGAGCCAATCATCGCCGGAATCGCCGCTGACCTGAGCGAAGCCAAGGTCACCGTGGTCGGTGTGCCCGACATTCCCGGTAAGGCCGCGCTCATCTTCAAGATCGTCGCGCGCACCAACGCCAACGTCGACATGATCGTGCAGAACGTGTCGGCCGCCGCCACCGGGCTCACCGACATCTCGTTCACCCTGCCCAAGTCGGAGGGCCAGCAGGTGCTCACCGCGCTGACCAACGAGAAAGAGCTCATCGGCTTCAAGAGCCTGCAGTACGACGACCAGATCGCCAAGCTCGCCCTGGTCGGCGGAGGTATGCGCACCAATACCGGCGTCTCGGCGAAGCTGTTCGAGGCGCTCTACGAGGCCGGGATCAACATCGAGATGATTTCGACCAGTGAGATTCGCATCTCGGTCGTCACCCGCGCCGACACCATCAACGAGGCCCTCCGCGTGGTACACACCGCGTTCGGGCTCGACGGTGAGATCGAAGCCGTCGTGCACGGTGGCTCCGGCCGCTAGTCTCGCCGAGGTGTGAGTTCGAGCCCCTGAATGGTCTCGAAACTCACACCTCACCAAGCGGATGCCCCGCCTCACCCCCACTGCAGACGTTAGGAACCACACGTGACCAGCTCAGCCAACACCCCCGGCATCAACATCGGCGTCGTCGGCGCCACCGGACAGGTCGGCGCCGTGGTGCGTCGTCTGCTTGAGGAGCGCGACTTTCCAGTGAAGAGCATCCGCTTTTTCGCGTCAGCACGCTCGGCCGGCACCAGCCTCACCTTCAAGGGTGAGCAGATCACGGTCGAAGACGCCTCGGTTGCAGACCCGACCGGGCTCGACGTGGCCATCTTCTCGGCCGGCGCCACGCTCTCCAAAGCGCAGGCGCCCCGGTTTGCCGCGGCCGGTGTGCTCGTCGTCGACAACTCGAGCGGCTGGCGCATGGACCCTGACGTTCCCCTCGTCGTCAGCGAGGTCAACCCCGAAGCCATCCAGCAGGCCGTCAAGGGCATCATCGCCAACCCGAACTGCACCACCATGGCCGCCATGCCCGTGCTCAAGGTTTTGCACGACGAAGCCGGCCTCAAGCGCCTCATTGTGAGCACCTACCAGGCCGTGTCCGGCAGTGGCCTGGCCGGCGCGTTCGAACTGGCCAGCCAGGTTCGGGTTGCCGCGCAGGACGAGAACCTGTTCCAGCTCGTGCACGACGGCAGCGCGGTGACCCTGCCCGAGCCCACCATCTACGCCCGGCCGATCGCGTTCGACGTGATTCCGCTGGCCGGCAGCATCGTCGACGACGGTCAGTTCGAAACCGACGAAGAGAAGAAGCTGCGGAACGAGAGCCGCAAGATCCTCGGACTGCCCGAACTGCTGGTTTCCGGAACCTGCGTGCGCGTGCCCGTCTTTACCGGCCACTCGCTCTCGATCAATGTGGAGTTCGCCAAGCCGATCAGCGTCGCCCGCGCCGAGGAACTGTTGAAGGTGGCTCCCGGCGTCGAACTCACCGACATCCCGACCCCGTTGCAGGCCGCCGGCCAGGACGCCAGCTTCGTCGGTCGCATCCGTCAAGATGAAGGCGTACCGGATGGCCGTGGCCTCGCCCTCTTCATCAGCAACGACAACCTGCGCAAGGGTGCAGCCCTGAACGCCGTGCAGATCGCCGAGCTCATCGCCGCCGCACGAGCCGCCTAGCCCGTTCCGAACTGCCCTGCCGCGCGCCTGTGCTTGCCTCGCCCGGGCCCGGAAAGTGGGCCCATGATAGAAGCTGGGCCAGCTTTCGTAAGGTGGGCCCGGCAGCTCCGGCCGGCCCTGGTGGCGCACGGGGCCCGGGCCCCGTCCCCGGGCCCAGTTTATAAACTGGGCCCGGGGTCGCAAGGTGGGCCCGGAGGCCTTCAGCGAGTGAGAACTTCAGCGCGCGGCACGGCGCCGGGCGCCGAGTTCCCGTCTAATCCCGGGGTCGCTACTCCTTTGCTGCCAGGCGGTAGCCAACGCCGCGCACGGTTTCCAACCAGTGTGGGGTCATGCTGCTGTCACCGAGTTTGCGGCGCAGGTTGCCCATGCTCACGTCGAGGGTGGTGACGATTGGATCGTAAGCTCGCACCGCAGCGATGCCGTCGAGGCCATTGCTCGTGGCGATGGTCTCGACCCCGGCCTGGGTCAGCACGGCTTCCAGAAGGTTGCGAATGTCGGCGTCATCCTCGATGATGACGGCCACGCGCCGCTCGTCGTTGTCAGAAACCATACCTTTAGTAGCCCCCACCACGAGCGCGCCTGTAGCGCAGTCCGAATTACGGCACAATGCCCACTTCGGGAATCGGTGCGGAGTCGCATGCGGGTTTATTCTGGTGTCAGAATCCGCCTGTCTTAGCGGCCTGGGATCAGGGAGCAATGTGGGGAAACCGGTTCGCCCCGCCCGATCCGCGGCGCATCTCCTGCTCGTGCGCGTGGCCGTGCTGGTCACCGTCGCCCTCGGCGCGAACTATATTCTGTGGCGCTGGTTCTTCTCACTCAACTGGGACGCCTGGTGGATCGCCGTGGCCCTCGTGCTCGCCGAAACCTACAGCCTGATCGACGTCGCCCTGTTCGGCCTCACCATGTGGCGGGCGCGCGAGCGCGAGCTTCCTACCGCGCCGGCCGCCGACCTAACCGTCGACGTGTTCATCACGACCTACAACGAGCCCGTCGAGATGGTGCGGCGCACCGCGCTGGCGGCGCGCGGCATCCGCTACCCGCATTCCACGTTCATCCTCGACGACGGCAACCGGCCCGAAATGCGCGAGGCGGCCGACCAGCTCGGCGTGGGCTACATCACCCGCGGAGTCGACTGGCAGAATCGCCCGCTGCACGCCAAGGCCGGCAACCTCAACAATGCACTCATGGGCACCGACGGTGAGTTCCTACTCATTCTCGACGCCGACCAGGTGCCGTTGCCGCAGATACTCGACCACACGCTCGGCTACTTCGCCGACCCGAAGATCGCTCTGGTACAGACGCCGCAGGTGTTCGAGAATGTGCCGGCCGGCGACCCGCTCGGCAGCCAGGCTCCGTTGTTCTACGGACCGATCCAGCAGGGCAAAGACGGCTGGAACGCCGCGTTCTTCTGCGGCTCCAACGCCCTCCTGCGCCGCGAAGCGCTCATGCAGCTCGGCATCACCCGCTACGTGCTCGAAATGGAGCGCGCCGTCACCCGCGCCCTCACCGGCGCCGCCCGGGTGCTCGCCCGGGCCGGCCGGGCCGACGACGCGCAGGACCCGGTCGTCCAGGCCGCCCTGCACGAGGTGGGCGCGGCGATCAGCGACACGCGCGCCGCGATCGCCGCCGGCGAGACCATCGGGCCTGCCACCTACACGCTGCAGAACCGCATCACGGCGGTGTCGCGCGACCTGGTGGCCGTCGACCTGCACCTACTCACCCTCGACCTGGCCGTCATCGCCGAACTGCAGCTCGAAACGGATGCCGACAGCGCCATTCCCGCACACAGCCTCGAGCAGCTCGCCGCCCGCGACCTGTCCCCGCTCGGAGCCCTCGAATCGGTGCAGGTGCTGCTGCGGTCGATCGACGTGGACCGCGCCGACGAGGCCCAGCCGCTCATGCCGCTCGCCACGATCAGCGTCACCGAGGACATGGCTACGAGCATGCGCCTGCACGGCCTCGGCTTCAGCACCGTCTATCACCACGAAACCCTCGCCATCGGACTCGCTCCCGAAGACCTCGGCACCATGCTCACCCAGCGGTTGCGCTGGGCGCAGGGCACGATGCAAGTCATGATGCGCGAGAACCCGCTGGTGCAGCGCGGCCTCACCCTGCCGCAGCGACTGATGTACTTCTCGACCATGTGGAGCTATCTCAGCGGCTACGCCGCGCTGGTTTACTTCGCCGCCCCCGCCGTCTTTCTCTGCTTCGGCATTCTGCCGGTCAATACGACGGCCCTCGAATTCTTTCTGCGCTTTCTGCCGTTCATGATCGCCAACCAGCTGTTGTTCATCCTGTCCAGCCACGGAATCTCGACCTGGCGGGGCCAGCAGTACAGCCTCGCCCTGTTCCCGGTCTGGATCAAAGCCACCACGACCGCCGTCGCCAACGTGGTCTTCCACCGGCCGCTCGGCTTCGTGGTCACCCCGAAAACCCGGCAGGAGGGCGCCGCCCCCTGGCATCTGATCCGGCCGCAGATCATCGTCGCCATCGTGCTCGTCGTGGCCACCATCATCGGCGTGACCCGGCTGGCGCTCGGCGTCGGCGAACCCATCGGCACGTTCGTGAACCTCGCCTGGGTCGTGTTCGACCTCGTCATTCTCAGCGTGCTGGTACCCGCCGCCCACTATCAAGGCTTTACCCCGAAGGAGACAAGCCGCTAATGCAATTCACGGTCACCGACCAGGGCGACGGCATCGCCGTCGTGCACATCATGGGACGTTTGAATATGGTCACCGCACCGCGCCTGCGGGAGGTGGTGGCAGCATCCGTCGCCGCCGGCCAGAATCGGGTGGCTGTCGACTTGAGCGACGTGGATTTCATCGACTCCTCGGGCCTCGGCGCTCTCATCGGCGGCCTCAAGGCCACCCGGCAGGCCGGCGGCGACCTGCGCATCGCCGCGCCGAACGAGCAGGTGCGCCTGGTGTTGCAGCTGACCAACATGGAACGCGTCCTCACCGCGTATCCCGCCGCGAGCAGCGCGTTCCATGGTTAGCGTGAGCGCGCACACCCTCACGCTGGTGTCACCGCCCGACGACGTGAACACCGTGCACGCCCTGCTCGAAACGGTCTGGGCGGATGCCGCGCACGTCTCCCCGAGAGACCGTTTCAGTTTCGAGACGGCCCTGATCGAACTCGCCTCGAACGTGCTGCGCCACGGCAACACCGGCAGCGGGGTGACCTGCGCACTGCGGCTCGAGGTGAGCACTGTCTCGATCGACGCGCGGCTGAGCGATACCGGGGGGACGGTAGTGGAGCTGCTCGCGGCGTCCGCCGACCCCGTATCAGACGGTGCGGTGGACAGCCGTGAGATGCCCGATGCGCTGAGCGAATCGGGCCGGGGAATCGCGCTCATCCAGGCCCTCGTTGACGAGCTCGAATACACCCGCGACGGCGACGTGAATCGCTGGCACATCGTGCGAACGCTGCGGTCATGACTGCGTCGACTATTTTCCAGCACACCGAACTCACCCGCCAGCGCGCGCTCGACGACCTGCATATCCTCGACACCGCGCCGGAGGAACGCTTCGACCGCATCACCCGGCTGGTCAAAGAGCTCTTCCATGTGCAGATCGCCATCATCTCGCTCATCGACCACGACCGGCAGTGGAACAAGTCCAGCGCTGGCATCGAGCCCGATCAGCCCCTCGAGTATCCGCGGTCCAGTGCCTTCTGCGATTCCACCATCGACGCCTGCGGCACGTTGATCGTGCCCGATGCCCGGCTGGACCCGCGGTTTCGCGACAATATCTATGTGACCGGGGAACCGGGCATCCGCTTTTATGCCGGTCATGCTCTCGAAGCGCACGGCGGCGAACGCATCGGCGCCCTATGCGTGTTCGATACCGTGCCGCGCGAGTTCTCGGCGCTCGAGCAGAATCTGCTACGCGACCTGGCGTTCTGGGTGCAGAACGAGCTGAACGCCTCGCAGGAACTCGACCAGGCCGCCGCGGTGCAGCGCGGCCTGCTGCCCAAGAAACTCGTGAGCCTGCCGGGGTTCGAGGTGGCCGGGGCCTGTTCGCCGGCGCGCGCCGTCGGCGGCGACTTCTACGACTGGTATCCGGTGGGGGAGGGCGCGGCCTTCACCCTCGCTGACGTCATGGGCAAGGGGGTGGGTGCGGCGATCATCGCGGCGACCGTGCGGGCAGTGCTGCGAGCCGGATCTCGTCTCGATGGTGTGGCCGAGGTCGCGCGTATCGCCGCGGCGACGCTCGACCCAGACCTCGACGAGGCGGGCAGTTTCGTGACGCTATTCCACGCCCGACTCGACATGGACACCGGTGTCGTGAGCTACGTCGATGCCGGCCACGGCCTCACCCTGGTCGTGCACGCCGACGGCACGACCGAGCGGCTCACGTCGCTGCGGCTGCCGCTCGGCGCCGGCGACGACTCGCCCTGGCAGGAGCAGACCGTCGTGCTCGCGCCGGGCAGCACGCTGGTGTCGGTGAGCGACGGTGTGCTCGACCTGTTTGACGGCACGCTCGCCTCCCTCGACGCGGTCGACCGGCTGGTGCGTGGGGCGCCGACTGCCCAGCACGCTGTGGATTCGCTGATGCTGCGGGCCGGGCTCAGCGCCCCCGACGATGTCACGGTCATCGTCATTCGGCGCGCGGGCGAGCGGTGAGTGTGCGGTCAGGCGGATCCGCTCGCAGCGATACACTCGACAGTGTGAATTCTCAGGGAACCGTTGACGTAGTCCTCATTGGTGGCGGCATCATGAGTGCCACCCTCGGCACGCTCCTGAAGGAGCTGCAGCCCGACTGGCGCATCGAGGTGTACGAGCGCCTCGGCGAGCTGGCCCAAGAGAGCTCGAACCCGTGGAACAACGCCGGCACCGGCCACGCGGGGCTATGCGAACTCAACTACATGCCGCAGGCGCCCGACGGTTCGGTCACCGCCGACAAGGCCGTCGTTATCAACGAGCAGTTCCAGATCAGCCGCCAGCTGTGGGCGCACCTGGTTTCGATCGGCGCCCTGCCCGAGCCAGAGAAGTTCATCAACTCCACCCCGCACATGACCTTCGTGCACGGCAAAGCCAACGTGGAATACCTGCGCAAGCGCCACGCCGTGCTCGCTCCCGAGCCGTTGTTCGCCGGCATGGAATTCAGCGATGACGCCGCCACCATCGGCACCTGGACTCCGCTGCTCACCCGCAAGCGCCCCGCCGGCCAGAAGATCGCCGCCACCCGCATCACGAGCGGCACCGACGTCGACTTCGGTGCCCTCACCCGCTTTCTGTTCGCGAACCTCTCCCGGAAGGGGGCCACGATGCACATGAACGAGCAGGTCGTCGGCCTGGGGCACAAAGCGGATGGCACGTGGAACCTGAAATTGCTGCGCCACGTCGGGCAGACCCGCAGTACCATCAACGCCCGCTTCGTGTTCGTCGGAGCCGGTGGCGGCGCACTCGCTCTGCTGCAGCAGAGCGGGATTCCCGAGATCAAGGGCTTCGGTGGCTTTCCGATCAGTGGCCAGTTCCTGCGCACCACCAACCCGAAGCTCGTCGCCCAGCACCAGGCCAAGGTCTACGGCAAGGCGGCCAAGGGCGCCCCGCCCATGTCGGTTCCGCACCTCGACACCCGCGTCGTCGACGGCGAAATGTCGCTTTTGTTCGGCCCGTACGCCGGGTTCAGCCCCAAGTTCTTGAAGACGAGCACCTGGTTCGACCTGCCGTTCTCCATTCGCACGCACAACCTCGGCCCGATGCTAGCCGTCGCGAAGAACAACTTCGACCTGATGAAATACCTGATCGGCGAGGTTTTCGCGTCGCGGAACGCCAAGATCAAGGCCCTGCGCCAGTTCATTCCCGCCGCGGATTCAAAGGACTGGGAGCTCATCACGGCCGGCCAGCGCGTTCAGGTCATGAAGAAGGACCCCAAGCTCGGGGGAGTGCTGCAGTTCGGCACCGAGGTCATCACCTCGAGCGACGGCTCGATCGCCGGCCTGCTCGGCGCCTCGCCGGGAGCCTCGACGGCCGCGCCGATCATGGTGGACCTGCTGGCCCGCTGCTTCCCCGACCGCATCGAGGGCTGGAAGCCGCGGATCCGCCAGATGATCCCCAGCTACGGCACCCGCCTCTCCGACGACCCGGCTGCTGCTGCCGCGTCCCTCGCCGCGACCGCCGAGGTCTTGAACCTCACGAACTAGTCCCAGCTCGCGGAAGGAAGATTGGAGCCGGGTGGGGATCGCGTAGGAGGGCGTTGTCAACCCCTTGAATGCGGGAGTTAGCGGATGTCTACTTAAAGCCCAATGGCGGCCAGGAGGCGGCACGTGAACCCGAACAATGGCGTTTCGGATGCCCAGAATCTGCGCGTATCGCAGCTCGGCATTCTCCAGCTCACCCCGACCGAATGGTTGGTGCGAGATTCGCACATGCTCGATGGCGACCCGGCCGCCCTGCTCGGAGTTATCCAGCAGAGCGGGGACGCCTATGAGGTGACCAAGCTCGGCGTGCTCACCACGAGGTGGTTCTACTCATCCTTCGACCGGGCCCAAGCCAGTTTTTTGGTGCGCGGTGCACCCGGCCCGGGCGCACCAATGCGGCCCGGCAGCCGCCAGGTCTCACGCGTCACGGACTAGCCGAGACGGTCGGCCCGCGGTCTACATTTCGTGGCCGTCGGCACCCGTGGTGGGATTGGTGTGGTGCTGCTCCTTCTTGACGGATGCTTCGGTGCGGTCGAGCAGGTCACTCACCTTGTTCTGTGCCACGGAGGCGGCGTCGCGCGCAATCGTCTCGGCCTGCGAGATGACTTTCTGCGTGGCGGGGTCGCCCCACATTTCGTGGGCTTTCGCGCTGAGCCGGTCATAGGCCTGGCGGCCGGCCTTGGATCCGAGAACGAAGCCGGTCGCGGTACCGGCGAGGAACAAGAACTTGCCTTTCATGGGGACTCCTTAGGGGTTGCGTGGTACGGGGACGTCACGCGGTGGGTTCGGCGAGGCGGGGGTCTTCTGCGTCGACGTCGTGCCCGACGAGATCGGGGTTCGACGGGTTGTCGGCGGGGTCGATGTCGTCGAGGTTGGGCTCGTTGTCGACGTTGTCCTGATCGTCTTCGGCATCGCTGTCGGGCGCGGCGGCCTCCCCGGCTGTCGAGCCGTCGTCGCTCGGGGCCGGCCCATCGGGACCGGTGCCCGCGCTTGCGACCGGAACGGCTGAGCCCGCGTGTTCGTCGTCCGGCCCGTCGGGCCCATCCGGCCCGACCAGCTGATCGGGGTTGGTCGGCGAAGCCGGGGCCTCGGGCGCCGATTCGGTTTCTGGGGTGTCGGGGGCATCGAGCGGCGGCTGGTTGTCGGGGTCGGAGTCGTAAGTCACAGGTCTACCTTTCTCATGGGGACGGCCGGTCGCAGCGGCGACCGGCGGGTGGCACTCAAGTTATACCCCGAACGGGTGACATTCATCAGGTCGCTTCGCCGAGTAAAAGTGTGCGCAGCGCCGTCTCGACCGAGACCCGGCCTGCGGGGTCGATGGTCTCACCGGCGAGATAGAGGTCAACCACGCGCGGATCCACGTAGCTCGTGCGCGCGATCGCCGGCGTGTTGCCCAGCGCATCCGCCGCCTGACGCATGGCTGCGGCGATGGCACGGTTGTCCTGGCGACGGCTGCGCGTCGCAGCACGTGGCGGCCGGGCAGCGGATGCCGCGGGCGCGACCGATCCCGCCGGCCCAGCAGCTGAGGCTTGCGCGCCCGGCGCACGTGCAGCACCCGCATCATCCGTGCCGCCAGACGATCGTGGCCGCCCGGCAGAGCCCGCCACACCGGATACGGCCGGCCGGCTGGTCGCCTCCGAGGTCACCTTCAAGCTCTCGGCGAGACTAGCCGCCAGGCTCTGCGCGGCGGCGGCCGTGCCCCGCAGGGTGCGAAAGTCCTTCGCCGTGAACTCCCCGCCGGTTCGTTCCTTGATGAAATCGTTGATGTCGGCGGCCGACACGATGTCCTCGATGTCATCCAGTACCCAGGACAGCAGCGGTGCGGCCGGCCGCTCGCGCAGGCGGGCGCGCAGATACAACGCGAGGTCGGCATCCGTTATGACGCCCTGAAACTGTTGCCCACTCTTGGCCGGAAAATTCAGCCGCACCACATCGCCGCGCACCGTTACGTGGGAGCAGAGCAGGGTCGAAAGGCCGTGGCTGCCGTATGTATCGGCGTAGCGCTCGCTGCCGATGCGCAGCGAGGCGAGGTCGAGCATGCGAAACGCCGCAGCGAGCGCCCGGGTGCGCGGCGGGCCGTCGCCGCGAAGCTCACGGGTGACTTGGCCGCGCACCCGCGGCAGCGATTCGGCCAGCTGCAGCGCGCGCTCGAACTTGAGGCGGTCCTTCTGTTCGCGCCACACCGGGTGGTAGATGTACTGGCGGCGCCCGGCGGCGTCGATGCCGATCGCTTGGATATGCCCGTTCGCGTGCGGCGAGATCCATACGTCGTTCCACGCGGGCGGAATCGCGAGCGCCGCGAATCGCTCGCGCAGCGCCGTCTCGGTCACCTTCTGCCCGGCGGGGTCGCGGTAGCTGAAGCCCGTGCCGGCGCGCTTTCGCGTGTACCCCGGCCGGGTCGGGTCACTGCGTCGCAGCCGGGTCATGCCGGTGTGGCTTCTGATCGCATGTCGGCACAATAGTGCGATTCCCCTCCGAGCGGATGCCGCGGCGCCGGTGTCCGCGCGCTCGCGGCCATCGAGCCGCTCAGGCGCGCTCGCCCATCGAGCCCTTCCGGCGTGCTCGTGGCACGTGTTGAGGAAGCCCGCAGGTGTTCAAACCAGTGCCAACTTCCCCAACGCGTGCCGCGAGCGGATGCCACTGCTCGCGCCCGGCTCGCCCGCTCGCGACCTTCGAACGCGTTCGCGGCCCCCCTCTGTAGGAGTGCCGCGAACTCTGCTGAGTGCCGCGAGCCTGGCGCGGGCCGCGGGCATCCGCTCACTCCGGTTTTTTCGGCAGACACTTGCAATTCAGTCGTACTTATGTTCGACTTGACGCATGCGGTGGAGCTCACAAGAACTACAGACCGAGCGGCCCGGCGCCCTGCCGGGGCTGGCCCGCCTGAACAACCTCGTGCGCAGCGTGCAGACGCCCGAGTTCGCCGGGATCACGTTCCACGAGATCCTCGCCAAGTCGGCGCTCAACCACGTGCCCGGGCAGAGCGCGCTGCCGTTCGGCTACACGATCAACCCCTACCGCGGATGCTCCCACGCCTGCACCTACTGCTTCGCCCGCCCAACGCATCAGTACCTCGACCTCGACGCCGGCAAGGATTTCGACAGCGAGATCATTGTGAAGGTCAACGTGGCCGAGGTCTTGCGAAAAGAGCTGGCGAAACCGACGTGGGGGAGGCATCCTGTGGCGCTCGGCACCAACACCGATCCGTATCAGCGCGCCGAGGGACGCTACCGGCTGATGCCGGGCATCATCGCGGCCCTCGCCGACAGCAAGACGCCCTTCTCCATTCTCACCAAGGGCACCCTGCTGCGCCGCGATCTCGACCTGTTGGTCGAGGCGAGCACGCACGTTCCGGTCGATCTGGCCATGTCGATCGCGATCTACGACGACGAGCTGCAGCAGTCCGTCGAGCCGGGCACCCCCACCACCACGGCACGCCTCGCCACGGTCACCGCGGTGCGCGAACGCGGTCTGGACTGCGGCATCTTTCTCATGCCTATTTTGCCGTTTCTCACCGACACCCGAGCCCACCTCGATGAGGCGCTGCGCCAGGCCAAGGCTGCCGGGGCGACGAGCGTGCTCTACTCGGGGCTCAACCTGAAGCCCGCAGTCAAGGACTGGTACCTGCAGTGGCTCGGCCGCGAGCATCCCGAACTGGTCGGCCGCTACCAGGAGCTCTACGCCCGCGGCCAGTACGCCCCCAAGGAATACCGCACCTGGCTCGCCGCCCGCATCAAACCACTCATTCGAGCGCACGGCCTCGAGCGCGGGGTCGTCGACCCGTCCACCGGCGGGCTGCGTTCCAGCGCCCTTCCGTCCTCCCCGGAACGGATGCCCGCCTCCCACGCGCCCGCCCTTCTCCCTGCGCCGGGCCCGGGTTCTGCGCTCGCCTCTGCACCGGGCGCTTCCCCTAGTCGGGGCACGGGCACGGGCCCGGGCCCCGTCCCCGGGCCCAGTTTAGAAACTGGGCCCGGGGTCACAAGGTGGGCCCAGGGCTCCAAGTCCCCGCGGTCGCTGATCGCCGCCGAGCTCCCGCCCGAACTCGCGCCCACCCTGTTCTGACCGGTCAGACTTTCCGGGCCGGGGCCGGGAAACTGGGCCCATGATCGACCCACGGCTATGCCACCCGCCCAACCACCACCCGCCCCCACTCAACCCCGGTGGCATACTTGACCAGGGGGAAAATATGTCTCTGGGTCTACCCGGCCACTTAGTGCAGCTGACGCTCGCGCGCGCCCTCGCGCGGGCCGCGCACTGGTTCGCACTGACCTGCCTGATGGCCGCGATCGTGTCCGTCGGCATTCTCAGCCTCACCCGCAGCCCCGAACTCTGGATCACCATCGTGGTCGTGGCCGCCATGGGGGCCCTGCTCATTCTTTTCACCCGGCACCGCCGCATCACTTTGGCGGTCGCCTATCTCATCGTCGGAACCCTCGGCGTCTACGTCTTCACCACGACCGTGCTCGGCGTTCCCGACGTATTCCCCGCGTCGAATATGTTCCTCGTTGCCCTGCCGAAGATGGCACTCGTCATGGTCGGCGGCGCCGGAACCACCGCCCTCGCCGGCGTGCTCTGGAGCACCGCGGCGTTCATCCTCGCCGAGACCGCCGCGTTCCTCGCCATCCTGGGTACCGCAGTGCCCTACCGGCCCGACCTGTTCACCCTCTCCACCTACCTCGTGCTGGTCGGCGTCATGGTGCTCGCCGGAATCGACCGCCGCGCGAGCAACGCCGCCCAGCCCGCGATCCACCGTGCCGTGCAAGACGGATCCAACCGCCAGCTCCGCGACGCCCTCGACACCCGCGCCATCGCCCTACTCAATGACACGACCGTGGCCCAGCTCGTCGCCCTGTCCCTGGCCGAACCCGGCGCCCTCTCGCCGGGCCTCCGCGCGAGCCTCAACTACACGCTCGCCACCCTGCACGACACCAACTGGCTCACCGACATCGACGCCCGCACCAACACCGACCCGCAACCGACCCTCACCGGCACAGCCACTGAGAACACCCCGAAATCACCCGTCAGCGACGCCTGGCTGTCGAGCGCCGTCTACACCGCCATCGAACGCACACGCGACCGCGGACTCGTTGTCGAAGTCACCGGCGACCGCGACGCCCTCGCGCGCCTCGACGCCGGCAGCGACCGCGACGTGGGCCTCGCCGTTGAGCAGTGCCTCGTGAACGTCATCCTGCACGCCGGAGTCGCCTCCGCCGAGGTCGCTATCGAATCCGACCTGAGCACAATCTCACTGCTCATAACGGATGCCGGCCGCGGCTTCACCGAATCGGAATCCGCCTCCGACCGGCTCGGTCTACGGCAGTCCGTGCGGCGCCGCATCGAACAGCTCGGCGGATCCGTGCTGATCTGGAGCCGCCCCGGCGCCGGCACGAGCGTGCGCCTGACGGTTCCGGCCGCCACACACACGCCCACGAACCCTGCCACCAGCCAGACCGCGCGAAACCGCCCGACCCCGCGAAACCCCCGATGACCCGCGCGACCCCGCCCAGCCACAACCCGGCGACGCCACGGAACCCCCGATGACCCGCGCGACCCCCACTCCGCGCCGGCCGCGCGCGCCGGCATCCGCTTCGCAGCAGCGCCTTGACCCCATCGGAGGGCTCGCCGTCTGGCCCCTCGCCCCGGTCGTCGCCCTCATCGTGGTGACCTACGCCATCGTCGCGACGATATCGCGCATGCACGAGATCCAGATCACTGAGCTCGCCGCGGCCTCCGTTGCCGTGCTCATGATCGCGGCCGCCGTGCTGGTCTGGGCCGCCCGCCCCGATCTGGCGCCGTTCACCCGCACCCGCGCCGTCGTGATCGTGGCCCTCGGCCTCGCGGCGCACCTGCTCGCCGCGGCGAGCACCTGGCAGTTCAACGGCATGATCCAAGACGACTTCGCCCCGATCGGACTCGGCCTGCTGCTCCTCGCCCTCGCCCCATTCCGTCCCTGGAAAGAAATCCTCACGCTCGGCGTCTCCTCCGCCCTCGTCGTCGGCGTCACGGCCCTGGCCCAGTCGCCGTTTCTCGGCATCCAGACCCCGCCTTTTCTCTTCGCCATCATCGCCATGACCCAGGTGCTCGCCCCCGCCCTCGCCTCGGCGGCGTATTCGCGCCAGGTCGTCAACTCTATTCACCGCTGGCAAACGGATGCCCGCCGCGCCATCCGCGCGCGCACCGAAGAGAGCCGGGGTCTCCTCGCCACCGAGGTCGTCGATCAGCGCCTGAAAAACCTCGGCGCCGACGTGCTCCCCTTTCTGGCCGACGTACTCGAGCGGCAAGAACTCACCCCGGCCGACATCAAACGGGCGCGCTCCCTCGCCTTCCAGGTGCGGCGGGTGCTCGTGGCCGAGGTCGACCACACCTGGCTCGACGACCTCATCGACCGCGAACGCCTCAAACTCACCGAGCGCGGCCTCAACCCGCTGTGCGTGATCGCCGACCCCGAACGCCGCGCGACCGGTTTCGACTCCGATCAGCGCGCCGCCGTCGGTGCCCTGATCGTGGCCCTCTGCCGGCTCAAGGGCTTCGACCCCACCAGCCTGGTCGTGCAGATCGACGGATCCGGCGAAGCCCCCGCCGACACCGACCAAATCACCCAGGCCTTCGGCCACCGCGGAACCCGGCCGACACCGGCCGCCGACACCACGACCATTGCCATCGTCACCGCCGCCGAAGAACAGGCCGCCACCCTGGCCAAGGCCCAGGCCCGCGCGCAGGCCCAGGTGCACGCCGCCACCGCCCCCAGGCCGCGCACAACGGGGTTGAGCGCCATCGACACCATCACGATCCAGGCCGGCATCTCCCTGCCGCCGTTTCACCGCCGCCGAGCCCTGCGCCCGTACCTCAGCGTGCTGCGCGCCGTGTTCACCCGGGTGCGGGTGACCAGCCGGCATCCGCTGCTCACGCTAGAATTTGACGCTGAACGCACCACGACCAAAGGCATCGAATAATGGCGAAACTGTACTTTCGATACGGAGCCATGAACAGCGGCAAGAGCACGTCCATGCTGCAGGCGGCATATAACTATGAGGAGCGCGGCCACCACGTACTGCTCGCCAAGCCGAGCGTCGATACCAAGGGTGACCGCGGCATTCTCTCCCGGCTGGGCGTCACCCGCGCCGTCGACTTTCTGCTCACTCCCGAAACGGATGCCTACGCCGCCTTCCAGCAGCACCGCGGCGAGGTCTTAAAACAGTCCGGCCGTGACGTAAGCGCCCTACTGCTCGACGAAGCCCAGTTTCTCACCGAAACCCAGGTCGACGACCTGCTGCGCATCGCCATTATCGAGAACGTACCCGTGTTGGCCTACGGTATTCGCACGGACTTTCAAACCGTCGCCTTTCCCGGAAGCCGCCGCCTGCTCGAGGTTGCCCACAGCCTCGAAGAGCTCAAAACCATCTGCCGCTGCGGGCGCAAAGCGGTGTTCAACGGGCGCAAGATCGACGGCGCGTTTGTGTTCGACGGCGACCAGGTGGCCATCGACGGCGAAGAGGTCACCTACGAGTCGCTCTGCGGCAGCTGCTATCTCGACGAGAGCCACGGAGTGCTCAACAATCGCAGCCGGCCAGCGCCCGAATAATCCGCCCGAATAAAGCGCCCGCCTGAAGCGGCGGGGCGCTCGTGGTTGCTCCGAGCGCCCCGCGTCCCCCAGCTCCCTCCTCCAACCTAAAAATTTGGAGCAGGCCGGTCCAGCCACCAGATTTGTGGGCCCTCTGACAGGGGACAGAAACCCACAATGGGGTGCTGTCGGATGTGAAAGGAGACATTAGGGTAAAATCCATGTACCGCTATCGAGTGGCCCTCATCGATGACCACGAGATCGTCGCGCGCGGATTCGCCGAATTGTTCTCCACGATCCCCGAGATCGACGTCGCTGGCACCGTCGCCACGGTGACCGAACTGCTTGAAACCACGCCGCACGGCACCCGCATCGACCTGGTCATCCTCGACCTGCGTCTCTCCGACGGCTCAACGGTCATGAGCAATGTCGACCGGCTTCGCGCCCGGGGTGCGGCCGTACTCGCCTTCACCGGGGGAGACGACGCCCAGCTCATGCGGGCCGCAGCCCGCGCCGGCGTGCTCGGCGTCGTGCGCAAATCCGAGCCGGCCGCCGTGCTGCTCGACGCCATCACGCGGGCCGCGCGCGGTGAAACCATCGCCTCCACCGACTGGGCCGCCGCCCTCGACGGCGACCCCGACCTCGCTGACGCGGGCCTCAGCCCGCGCGAGCGCGAGGTACTCGCGCTCTACGCGGCCGGCGCGAAAGCGCCCCTCGTGGCGTCCCGCACCGCACTCTCCGAGGCCACCGTCATCGACTACATCCGCCGCGTTCGCTCCAAGTACGAGCGCGTCGGACGCCCGGCCAACACCAAGATCGACCTATACAAGCGCGCTCTGGAAGACGGCATCCTGCCGGTTCCCGGCCGCTCCTAATGCCCCAGCGAAATTCGCACGAAGCGGATGCTCCGCCTCGCCCGCCGAGAGCGCGTCCCGACGCCGACACGGCCGCCAGCGCCTGCGCCACCGAGCTCGACGACGTATCCGCCACCGAACGTCTCACCCGAATGCTCTACCTCGGCGTCGGCGCCACCGCGCTGATCTTCGGCGTGCTGTCGCTCGACGTGTTCCTGCGCCAGGTCTACAACCCGTTCCCGGTCGCGTCGACCGTCGGCTGGTTGTTCATTGTGGGGTTGCCGGCCGCCCTCGGTTTTCTCTCCCATCTGGTGCCGCTGCGGGTATTACGGCGCATCGCGATCACTGAAAGCTTCACCTTTTCGTTCATCCTCTGCTGGTGGCTGGTCATGCGGCTCGAACCCCTCCCGGCCGGTACCGATGTGCCGTGGGTGCTCATGCTGTCGGGCATTCCCACGGTTACCATCGCCATCATCGTGCGGCCCTGGACAGCGCGCATCTATGCCGTGCTGGCGTCTATCGCGAGCGGACTCATTCGCGGCGCGACCTCGCCGGCAGCCGACCCACTGCTCGTGGGGTTGCAGGACGCCCTCTATATGCTCCTTCTGTCGAGCGTTCTGGTGGGGCTGACGCTGACCATCCGACGCAGCGCCGCTCGAGTCGACGGGGAGGAATACGTGCGACGGGCCGCCGAATCCGAGCAGGCCGCCCGGCTTGCCCGGCGCGCGGAGCGGCAGACCATCAATGCCCTCGTGCACGACAGCGTGCTCTCCACCCTGCTGATGGCGGGCCTGAACCGTGCCTCGCCCACCGTGGTTGCCCGCCAAGCGCGTTTCACGCTGGACCAGCTCGACGCTCTCGGCACGGATGCCCGGACGGCCCCCGTCAGCGGGGCTGACTTCGCGAATCAATTGCGGCACCAGTGCCAGCAGCTCGCGGCCGAGGTGCACGTCACGATTCTGCAGAACGATCTCGAGCCGATCCCCGCGCCGGTCGTACTCGCGCTGCTCGGTGCCGCCGGCGAGGCCCTGCGCAACTCGGTCGCCGCCGCCGGAGTCGGGCATCCGTATGAGGTGCGCCGTCGGGTCGCTCTGAGCGCGGACCGGAATGCGATCCACCTGGCGGTCACCGATGACGGGGTGGGGTTCGACAGCGCCCGCGTGCCCGACAACCGGCTGGGAATCGTGGAGAGCATCGTCGGTCGCATGGAACGCGTGCCGGGCGGAAGCGCCGTCATCACGAGCCGGCCGGGTCACGGAGTCACTGTCGATCTGTTCTGGGTTCGAACGATAGCGCCGATCGGGGCCCCGCCAGCGGCCACTCCGGTGGCCGTGACCGCGGCGACGGCTCTTTTCGCCCGCATGCCAGGGGCGGCACCGCGTCCCCTGTCGTTCTCGGCGTCGCTCGGTCTTTCCGTGCGCCTGTCCCGGCTCGTCGTCGTGCTCTTCGTCGTCGTGCACTCGGTACTCGCCGCCGCCAACTCCGATCGCATCACCATGATGCCGCTGGGCATCTTTGCCTTTCTCGCGCTCTCCAGCGCGGCGATTCTGGTCACCGGTGACGCCGCTGATCCGATGCCGATGATCCGCACGGTAGGTGTTCTCCTGCTCTGCACGGTCGCTGCCGTCCTGATGTTTTTCCACATTCCGAGCGGGCCGGTTGGACCGTTCGCCCACTGGCACCTGGGCGCCATCACGCTGCTGCTGGTCGTGTTGGTCGCCCGTGGACGCACCGGTTGGGCCTGGGCGGGGTACGCCATGATGGCTTTCAGCTCCATCGCTGTGGCGGTGCACACGGGGCTCACCGTCGGCGACGGCCTCCTGCAGGCGAGCCGCCACGCGGGTACCCTCCTGGTGGGCACCTTGTTCGCCGTGGCCCTGCGGCACTACTCACACAATCTCGACGAGTTGTACCGCGATCGGTTGCAGAGGGAAACCTTTGTGGCGCGTACCGGCGCGACCACCTCCGAACGTCAGGTGCAGGTCGCCCGACTGAACGCGTTGGCGCGACCCTCGCTCGAACGTCTCACCCGCATCGACCCGGTGACGGATTTTCAGCGCGACGAGTTCCTACTGGTCGAGGCCAGCCTGCGCGACGCCATTCGAGCGCGCTGTCTGTTCGTCGAACCCATTATCGGGGCAGCCTGGGCGGCACGCTCCCGCGGGGTCGAGGTCGTGCTGCTCGACGACAGCGGCGATCGGCCACCGGCATCCGTTGCGCTGACGGCCGCGATCGTCAGTGGTGAGCTCGAGCGGCTCACGCAGGGTCGGCTCACGGTGCGGGTGCTCCCGCCTGGTCGACCAGAATTTGCCACCATCATCGTAGAGACCTCCGTGAACGACGTCACCCTGAGCCGGTTGTTGCTCATTGCCAGGGACGGCATCGTGCGGGAAACGTGATCGTCTGCCTCAATTACCCCCACTACAGGTGCTTAAGGGCGTTTCTACGATGATTTGCCAGAAAAAAAGGCAAAACAAATTGTGTATTGCACCAATCATCCCGCTAACCTGAAAGTCGCCTAGGTATTTCACGACGATATGCCGGGACACGCCAATTTCGGCGTATCAGTCATTCACTACCCGGGGGGACCCTCACCTATGTTCAAGAAAAGCCTCGCTACTGCGGCACTAGCTATCTTCGCCGTCTTCGCGGTTGCGCCCGCCGCCAACGCGGTTGACTACACCCCGACCAGCGGCGGAACCGCCAGTGCAACTCCCGTTGCCGGCGCAACCGTTGCTGTCAGCTTTCCGACCAACGCGTTCGTTGGCAACGAGCAGGTCAAGATCAACGTTGTCGGATCGCACGCTGCCACGCTGTCTGTAGTTGCCGCGCCTGTCACCACGAGCATCACCAAGGCCGCCACGGCCGGTGCGGTCACGGTCAACGTCAAGCTCGCCTCCAACGCCACCGGCGCTTACACGGTGACCGCAACCGGCCTGTCGTCCAACCGCGTCGGAACCGCCGTGTTGACGCTTGCTGCCGCCGACGCTGGCGCGTCTAAGGGTCTCGCGTCCACCGGCTTCAACGCTCCGGTCCTCGTCATCTGGGGTGCCGCTGGCCTCCTGGTTCTCGGTGGTGCACTCATCGCCGTGCGCATCTCGGTTCGTCGTCAGCACGCTGCCGCGTAATTAGCTTCATCGTGTAGCTGCTGGCTGCTCTCAACAACGCCTCGACTCCCTTCGGAGTCGGGGCGTTTTGGGTACTCGAGACGATCGCGCCCGCCCCGCCCTCCCGGAGCCGCCCAGCGGGCGCAGAAAAGCCCAGCCGGAGATCCGGCCGGGCTGGCAAACTTCGTGGGCCAGAGCGGCCCATGCGCTGCGCTACAGGTTGCGCGGCGGCGGTTCGGTCACGATCTGCAAACCGGTCGACGAGTTGGCCGACAGCGTCAACGCCTCGACCCAGTCGCGGTTGAGGCTCGGTATTTTGCTGCCGAAATACTTGAAGGCCAGGGAGATGCCAGAATGCACCCAGACGGTGCTGCGCCCTCCGCCAACGAGCGGATCATCACGCCAGGAGAAATAGAACGATTCCCCGCGGCGCAATTTGGTGCCAATGACGATCTGAATGTGTGCGAGCGCCCGGTCATCGAAATCGACCGTGATACTCGAGTCGTACGTAAACTTGCCCATTCCGGTGCCTCGCGATGGTTCTTCGGCGAACGCGAACGGGCAGGCCGAATCGCATACAACCACGGGTTTCGTTCCCGGTTGGGGATCGAAAATTGTTATGCGTTTTTGATCATAGCGATGCGGGCTGCAAAGTGCCTCGCTTAGTTAGCCAAATATCAGCCCCCAATGCTGGGGGTAGTCAGATCGGTCCGGCGCCGCTATGGGGCGCGAGCCGTTCAGAACGCCAGAAGCGCCGGCACAACGACGAGCCCGTTGAACGTCACGTGCGCAATGATCGCGCCACCGATACGCCCGGTGGCCAGCGAAATGGATGCCGCAGCCAGGCCAAAAATCAGCGTCGAGACTCCGACCACCACGATGGCCTGCGCGTTCCCGACCTCAATGGTCACCAGGTGCATGAGCGCGAACGTCAGCCCGCTGACGGTAACCGCGATCACCCCAGCCCAACCCGAAGAACCGCGGGTCACCACCTGGCTATGAACGGCCCGCAGCACGAGGCCGCGAAAGAAGAGCTCCTCCACTAACGGCGCCAGCAGCACCGGGGCCAACAAAGCCCCGAACAGCCACCACAGGTCGTACACCGTCTCGCCGAAGCTGACGCCGGTGGTGCCCATGCTGCCGTAGACCCCGATTTCGATCAGGCTGGCCGCCGTGCGGGTGAGAAGCCCCACGGCGAGGCCCCAGACCAGGTCAATCGGTCGAATCGACAGACGCAGAAAGCGCCGCACCGCGCCGCTCTGCTCGCCCGCCGCACGGCCAACACCGAACGCCGTCACGCCGATCGCAACCAGCAGCGGCACCCAGACGCAAAGATAGCCGAGAAGCAGGGCGACGTTGCCGTCGCGAAATGTCGTTGCGCCCACCGACGCCAGCAGTACCATGGCCACCACGATGCCGATGCCGGCGGGCATCAGAAGACTCACTGGCCGAGCGTGCGGCTGAGTTAATGCCCCCATAGTTTCACCATCCCGTCACTCCAAACTACCGGCCCCGGCCCCCGGTCGGCACGCGGGCCAAAGTTCGGTACCCTCAGAGCAGGGGAACCGCACGTTCGTGCAGTGAAGTACGCGCCGGATCGGGAGCTGCCATTCCCGGTTACGACACGAGGGGATCAAGCCGCATGGAACTTCGCGACTACATTCGCATTCTGCGCAAGAGCTGGGTGCTCATCGTCTTGTGCACGCTTGTGGCCGTGGGTGCGGCATCCACATATTCGATTCTGCAGACGCCCGAGTACAGCGCCACGTCCAAGGTAGTCATCCTGACGCAGTCGAGCGGGTCTACCGCCGACCTCGCCCAGGGCAACAACTTTTCCGTGGCGCGCGTGAAGACCTATTCCGAGCTTGTGACCACACCGATCGTGCTGCTGCCCGTCATCGCCAGTCTCGACCTGGGCGTCACGGCCGACGTGCTGGCGACGAAGGTGGCTGCCTCCGCGCAGCTGGATACGTCGATCATCGACGTCGTCGTGACCGACACCGACCCGGTGCGGGCCGCCGACACCGCCAACGCTATTTCGACCAGCCTCACCCGGGTTGTCGAAGACATTGAGACTCCGGATGCCGTCGGCGCGACATCACCGGTCAAACTCACTCTCACGCAGGAAGCGACCGTGGCGACCGCTCCGGTGAGCCCCAACGTGCCGCTCAACATTGCCCTGGGCGCCCTCGTGGGCCTGGCCCTCGGCGTCGGCATCGCGGTGCTGCGCGAAACCCTCGAAACCCGCATCCGCAACACCCGCGACGTTGAAGCGCTCACCGACCTGCCAATTCTCGGCGGAATCGTCTTCGATCCCAAGGCCAAAGACCGTCCGCTCATCGTGCACGTCGACCCGCGCAGCCCGCGCGCCGAGTCGTTTCGCACCCTGCGCACCAATCTGCAGTTTCTCGACGTGGGCCGGGTCGACCGTGCGTTCGTCATCACGTCGTCGATCGAGAGTGAGGGCAAGAGCACGACCGGCGCCAACCTTGCTATCGCCCTGGCGGATGCCGGCTCGCGCGTGCTGCTCGTCGACGCCGACCTGCGCCGCCCTAAGGTCGCTGACTACATGGATGTCGAGGGTGCCGTTGGCCTCACCGACGTGCTCATCGGTCGCGCCGAGCTGGCCGACGTTATCCAGCCTTGGGGCAAGGGCCAGCTGTTCGTGCTGCCGGCCGGCCACGTGCCGCCGAACCCGAGCGAACTGCTCGGCTCCACCCGCATGACCCAGCTCATCGCCGAGTTCAACCGGGCCTTCGACGTGGTCATCTTCGATGCTCCGCCCCTGCTTCCGGTGACGGATGCCGCCATCCTCGCCAAAAACGTCGGCGGCGCCCTCGTTGTCGTCGCGGCCGGGCGCACCCACAAGAACCAACTCACCGGAGCCATCGCCGCTTTGAACAATGTGGGCGCCCCCATTTCGGGGCTCGTACTCACCATGCTTCCCACCAGCGGCCCCGACGCCTACGGCTACGGGCACTACGGCTACGGCTACAGCTACGGCGACGTGGACGCCGTCGAGGGTGAAGTGCTTCCCGCAGCGGATGCCGGCCCGGCCCGCGCTCGCGGCACTCGCGTCAAGCCGTAATCGGCCTCCGCGCTCTGCTTGAATAGGGCAATGTCTTCCTCCCCCTCGGCCCACGCCGCACCCCCGAAACGCACCCGCACCATCGTGGGGTTCGTCGTGCTCGGTGTGCTCGTCATCGTGGTGGCGGCCACCGCCTGGGTGGGTATTCGCGGCCTGCAGGCGAAGGACGCCCTCGAGACGGCCGTGCCGCTCGCCACGAGCATCAAAGATCAGGTCGTCGCGGGTGACAGCTCGGCCGCCGCCCAGACCGCAGCCGAGCTGGCCCAGTACGCCGACACCGCCCGGTCTCGCACCAGCGACCCGATCTGGCGCACCTACGAACTGCTGCCGTTCCTCGGCCCCAACCTGGTGGCCGTTCGCCAGCTCGCTGCTGTGGTTGACGACCTCGCCCAAAACGCCGTCACGCCCCTCGCCGCGCTGGCCGGCACCATCGACCTGACCGATTTCAAGCCCGTTGACGGTGCGATTGCCCTGCAACCGCTGATCGACGCTCAGCCCTCGGTGACCGCGGCCAACAGTGCCATGGCCCGCGCCGCCACCAACGTGAACGCCATCAAAACCAACGACGTCCTCGACGTCGTTCGCGGCGCCGTCAAACGTCTGCAGACCGTCACCGTCGAAACTTCGGTCACCCTCGACGGCCTGAACCGTGCCGTGACCCTGCTGCCAGCCATGCTCGGAGCCACCGACCCGCGCGACTACATTCTGCTTTTTCAAAACCCGGCCGAGCTGCGTTCCACCGGCGGCATCCCCGGCGCGCTCGCGCTGCTGCACACCGACAACGGCCGCATCGAGCTCACCCAGCAGGCCAGCTCGACCTCGTTTCCGGAGTATCCGGCCCCGGTGCTTCCCCTCGGCGACGACATTCGCAGCATCTACGGCGACATCACCGGCCAGTTCATTCAAAACGTCTCGATGACCCCGGACTTCGCGCAGTCGGGCGCACTCGCCCGGGAGATGTGGCGCCTCGAATTTGGTGTCGAAGCCAACGGCGTGCTCTCCATAGACCCGGTCGCGCTCAGCTACCTGCTCGACGCGACCGGCCCGATCGCCCTCGCCACCGGCGACGAACTCAACGCCGGCAACGCCGTGCAGCTGCTGCTGAGCGACGTCTATGCCCGCTACAGCGACCCCGAGCAGCAGGACATTTTCTTCGCCGCCGCCGCCGGGGCCGTGTTCGACGCCGTCAAGAGCGGCAACGCCGACCCCACCAAACTCATTGCCGCGCTCGGCCGCGCCGCGACCGAGAACCGGGTCATGGTCTGGAATGCCGCTGAGGCCGAGCAGAACATTCTCGCCGGAACCACCCTGGCCGGGGCCCGCCCGGTCAGCGACGACGAAACCAATCGGTTCGGGCTCTACCTCAACGACGGTACCGGCTCCAAAATGGACGTCTACCTCGATGTGCACACGGCCATTGGGCAGAAGACCTGCCGCAAAGACCAGCGCCCGCAGTACGCGCTCGAGGTCACCCTCACCAACACCGCGCCAGCGGATGCCGCCACCAGCCTCCCCCCCTATGTCACCGGCGGTGGCGCCTTCGGGGTGACGCCGGGCAACATCAAGACCCTGATCGCGGGCTACGGCACTCAGGCGATGCAAAATCTCGGGCTCACCCGCGACGGTGCAGAGGTCCCTTATCACCCGGCCGCCGATGCCGGCTACCCGGTGAGTTCCATCGGCATCGAACTGGCACCCGGCGGGAGCACCGTACTGCGCTTCAACTGGCTCGGCCCCGAGCCCTTTACCGGCAAGATCGAGCTGCGCAGCACGCCGCTGATCGCGCTGAACGAACCGACTTCACTAGACTTCAATTGTTAGGGCTCGATAGGCTGAGCCGCAGAGGCACAAAGCCACAACGTACTACCGGGGGATCCACCTTGCTGAGAAAACTTCTTGCCACGCTCGCGCTCGTTGCTGTCGCCCTTCTGGCTGGTCCGGTTGCCGCGCACGCGGCCGGCTACGTGGCCGCCGACCTCATAACCGTTTCCGGCAGCCAAACCGCCGGAAGTACGGTCACTGTGACGTTCGACGACGGTGCTTTTGCCGGCGGCGAGCAGGTCTCCGTCGCGGTCTCGGGCGAAGGCTCGGTCACCCTGGCCGCTCTGCGCGCCGCCACCGTCGACATCCACAAAACGGCCACCAGCGTCGGTGCCGTCAACCTTAAGGTCACTCTGCCGAGCGATGCGACCGGCTCCTATACCGTCACGGCGATCGGGCTCACGTCGCAGAACATCGGCACCTCCACGATCACGGTCGTTGCCGCCGACGGGCCTGGACTGGCTTCCGCCGGATTCGACGCTCCGTTCGTGCTCATCTACAGTGCGGCCGGCGCCCTGCTGCTGGGCCTGGGCTTGGTCATCGCACTGCGTTTCACCCTGCGCCGTCGCGCCGTCACCGCCTAGTTCCCGGATTCACCCCCTGATTGCGGGCCGCTCGCCCAACCGAGCGGCCCCTTTATCTGTGTCAAGCTACGGGTTGGCAGTTTTGTACCGCAACGAAAGGTAGCAGCGTGGAACTCCGCGACTACATCCGTATCCTGCAAAAGAGTTGGATGCTCATCGTGGCGCTGACCCTGGTGGCCGTGGCCGCGGCATCCGTTTTCTCGATTCTGCAGACACCGACCTTCAGCTCCACGTCCCGGGTATTCGTGTCGACGCAGTCGAGCGGCACCACGAGTGATCTCGTGCAGGGCGCGAGCTTCACCGTGGCCCGGGTCAAGACCTACAGTGGCATCGCCGTTTCACCACTGGTGCTGCTGCCGGTCATCGATACCCTCAAGCTCTCCGAAACGGCGGCCGAACTGGCCGAGAATATTACCGTGTCGGCGCCGCTGGACACCTCGATCATTGACATTGCCGTCACCGATGCCGACCCGCGTCGGGCCGCTGACATCGCCAACGCGGTGTCGGAGAGCCTCGCCGCCGGCGTGCAGCAGATTGAGCAGCGCGACCAGGTCACCGGGGCCCCCACCGTCAAGCTCACCCGGGTGCAGGTGGCCAGTGTGCCGTCTGAGCCGGTGGCACCGAACGTTCCGCTCAATATCGCGCTCGGCGCTCTCGTGGGCCTGGCCCTCGGCGTGGGCCTCGCGGTGCTGCGCGAAACCCTCGACACCCGCATTCGCAGCCAGCGTGACGTCGAACAGGTCACCGACCTGCCCATCATCGGCGGCATCGTGTTCGACCCCAAAGCCGCCGAGCGGCCGCTTATCGTGCACGCTGACCCGCGCAGCCCGCGCGCGGAGTCCTTTCGCACCCTGCGCACCAACCTGCAATACCTCGACGTGGAGCGGGTCGACCGGTCGTTCGTCGTCACCTCCTCGATCGGCAGCGAGGGCAAGAGCACCACGAGCGCCAACCTGGCCATCTCGCTGGCTGATTCCGGTGCCCGCGTGCTGCTCGTCGACGCCGACCTGCGCAAGCCGCGCGTCGCCGACTACATGAACATCGAGGGCGGTGTCGGGCTCACCGACGTGCTCGTCGGCCGCGCCGAGATTGAGGACGTCATTCAGCCCTGGGGCCGCGGTCAGCTGTTCGTGCTGCCCGCCGGCCACATTCCGCCCAACCCGAGCGAACTGCTCGGGTCGTCGCGCATGGCGCAAATGATCGAGGACTTCAACCGCACCTTCGACGTCGTCATCTTCGACTGCCCGCCGCTGCTTCCCGTAACGGATGCCGCGATTCTCGCCAAGAGCGTCGGCGGCGCCATTCTCATCGTCGCGGCCGGGCGCACCCAGAAGAATCAGCTCAGCGGCGCCATCGCGGCGCTCGCCAGCGTCGGCGCTCCGATCAGCGGCGTGGTCATGACGATGTTGCCCACCAAGGGACCGGATGCCTACGGTTACGGCCACTACGGCCAGTACGGCTATGGGCACACCTACGGCGACGTCAGCCCGGCCCCCGAGATCGTCGCCCCCAGCTACTCGCGGCGATCGAGGGCCCAAGCATGACCGCCCCCCGCGACCTCCCAGCCGCAGCCCCCCGAATCCTCATCGTCTGCACCGGCAACATCTGCCGGTCGCCGCTGGCCGAGCAGCTGTTGCGGCAGAACCTGACCGCTGCCGGCATCGATGCCGTCGTCACGAGTGCCGGAACGCGTGCCATGACCGGCAGCGCCATGACGCCGGAGGCTGCGGCCTTGTCGTCGCAATATGGAGCGTCAAACACCGACCATGTTGCTCGGCAACTCACCGAGAAGCTCATCGCCGACGCCGACCTGGTGCTCACCGCCACGCGGGACCACCGCCGCGACGTCGTGACGATGCTGCCCAAGGCCACCCGCTACACCTTCACCCTCAACCAGTTCGCCCGTCTCGTGGCCGCCGCCGAACCGACCCGACCGCCGCTCGATTTCGCGGCCTACGTCGCCGACGTCGCCTCGACCCGTGGACTCCACCCGTCGCCGAACCCGCCCACCCTCGACGACGTCGATGACCCCTACCGTCAGTCCGCGGCCGTCTACGCCCGTGCCGCCGCGGCCATCAACGCCTCCGTCACCACGATCACTGCCGCCCTGGTCGCGGCCGGAGCCTGATGCCTCACTCACGCCGTCGTCGCCTCATCGCGTACTCCGCCATCGGACTGTTCGTGCTGATCGACGCCGTGCTCGTCACGAGCGCACTCACCTCCACCTCGGTTGACGCGGCCGTTGACGCGTCGTCGACGCCGGCAGCGACGGCATCCGTTTTCCCCACTCCGAGCGCTACTCCCTCGCCCGCCCTTGCCGCGACGCCGACCCCCACCTTCGCGCCCGCGGTCAGCCCGGTGCCGGCCTCCCGCCTGCTCTCGGCCGTTTCGACCACCGCAGCCTGGCGCGCCACGACCGGAGCCTGCCCGGCCACGGCGGCCTCGCCCGAGCTCAGCACCGATTCCGGCGCCACCTGGGTGACCAGCAACGCGACCGCACCGACCGGGGTCACCGCCCTGCAGAACATCTTTGCCCAGAGCGAGTCCGTCGCTGAATTCGTGGGCCTCGCTGACGAAGACTGCGCCCCGCAGTTCGTCAAGACCTTCGTCGGTGGCGAGAACTACTCCAGCTACCCCGATGAGCTCGACGTGGCCTGGTACATCGACCCCGCGAACCGCGCCGCCGTGCACGGCCCCGATGGCCTCGCCACCGCCCCGTGCGACGCCGTCGTCACCATCGCCCCCAGCCTCGGAGACGCCGGCTCGGCCGCCGTGCTCTGCGCCGACGGCCGCTTGTTCGCCACAACGGATGCCGCCGCCACCTGGTCGCCGCCGGTAACCGTCGCCGGAATGGTCACCCTCACCGCCACGTCCACGGGCTACCTGGCCGTCGCGACCACCACGAGCGCCACCACACCCGCCGACTGCATCGGTGTGGACCTCGTCGTCCTCACCGCCGACCTCGTGCCCACGGTCACCGGCTGTTACCCGACCGAGCAAACGCCCGCTGCCCTGGCCGGCAACATCGCGGTTGCCGCCGCCGATGACACGGTTTGGCTCTGGATCGGTGACGCCACCCGCCGTTCCACCGACGCCGGCCGCACCTGGCTCTAGGGGCCCGGGTGGAAACCCGGGCTCGAGTGCCGAGACCATGCCGGTACCCCGTTCAGCTCTGCGGAGATTTCGGGCCGAACGCCTGAATGCTCCCTGATTTGGGGTTCTGACGGCAAAATTTCCGCAGTAATGCACCAGGCTCCGAGTACAAGTCGCCCAATTTTCCACAAATAGTCAAATGCGCACCACACCCCGGCCAGCGGGACTATTCTCAGCGCATGGACGATAACGTCGCATGGGTCTTCGAGAAGAAAGACGTCGATCAGCCGCGCCTCTGCCCGCAGTGCGGCGATCCCCTGGAAGTCACTTGGCACGGCACGGGTTACGACTACGGCTGCGCCAACTTCGCGTGCCCGCAGCTGTACTTCGGTCCGCCGTACTCCGAGGCCGAGCTGGCCAGCGCTGTGCCGGCCGAGGTGCGTGCCCCCAACTGCCCGCGCTGCCTCATTCCCATGCAAATCGTGCCCGACGGCGAGACCTGGCAATTCGCCTGCGTGCAAAGCGGATGCGACGGCATCTGGCCCCCCACCGGCTCCTGATCCGCCACCGCCACAGCCCGCGCTCGCAGCGCCCCCGTCCGCGCCCCCGCCACAGCCCCCGTCAGCGCCCCCGCCCAGCAGCTGACGCGTGTTGAAGCCGCCCCCTATAGTCAACTCATGTCGAACCGCGGCCTCGAGCCCACAGCATCCGCTCAACTGACCGACCTCGCCCGCCGGGTTATCGCGCTTCTGCCCGAGCACGGGCGCATTCTGGTCGGGATTGCCGGCAGCCCCGGCGCCGGCAAGACCACCCTCGCGATGCAGGTCGCCGCGACGGTGAACGATCTGCTCGGCAGCACCGAGATCGCCGTGCACCTCCCCATGGACGGTTTCCACCTCGCCAACTCCACCCTCGACCGCCTCGGCCGGCACGATCGCAAGGGCGCGATCGACACCTTCGACGGCTGGGGATTCATCGCTCTGCTCCGTCGCCTCCTCACCGAGTACGACCACACGGTCTATGCGCCGAGCTTTAATCGCAACGTCGACGAGGGAATCGCGGCCGAGATCGCCGTGCTGCCGAGCGCTCGTGTGGTCATGGTGGAGGGCAACTACCTGCTCGCCGACACCGAGCCGTGGATCCAGATCTCCAGCCTTCTCGCCGAATCCTGGTTCTGCGAGACCAGCGACAACGAGCGTCTCCGCCGCCTGGTCGACCGGCACGAGCGCCACGGACGCAGCCCCGAGGCCGCGCTGGCCTGGGCCGAGTCTGTCGACGGAAAGAACGCCGAGCTCATCGAGGCCACGCGCCCGCGCGCGACCCTCACGATCTCGGGCCAGTAGCCCCGCGCCACCCGCGCGCGGCCTGTTCGGAGCCGTCGATTCGGCGACCCCGGCAGGGTGTTGCTCGCGTTCCCGACGCCGCAACAGTTCAGCGAGCCAAACGTATACTCGCCTGAGTAGTACCGAAACCCGTCAACGCAAGCCGTACGCTCAACGTGAAAGCACCCCGCTCATGCCCTCAACCCATCTGCCATCCGTTGAACTTCACCTACACATTGAGGGAACCCTCGAGCCGGAACTCATCTTCGAGTTGGCTGCCCGCAACAAGGTGACGCTGCCTTACAGGGACATCGCCGATCTGAAGAGTCGATACGAGTTCACTGACCTGCAGTCCTTTCTCACGCTCTACTACGCCAATATGGCCGTGCTGCAAACCGCGCAGGACTTTGCCGACCTCACCCGCGCCTACCTGCGTCGTGCGAGCGCAGCCGGCGTGCGCCATGCCGAAATCTTTCTGGACCCGCAGGCGCACACCGTGCGCGGTGTTTCCCTCGCTGCCTGCGTAAACGGCGTGGCGGGGGCGCTGCGTGACAGCCAGGCACAGTTCGGCCTGTCGTCGGCGCTCATCATCACATTTCTGCGCGATCAGCCTGCCGCCGACGCGCTCGACACTCTTACCCAGCTGATCGCCATGAACGCACCCATCATCGGAATCGGGCTCGACTCGGCGGAGGTCGGGCACCCGCCGATCGATTTCGTCGAGGTCTTCGACCTGGCCCGCGCGCACGGGCTCAAGTGTGTTGCCCACGCCGGTGAGGAGGGCCCGCCCGAGTACGTGTGGCAGGCCCTGCAACTGCTGCAGGTATCGCGCGTTGACCATGGAATTCGCAGCCTGGAGGATCCGCTGCTCGTGGACTACCTGGTGCAGAATGCCATTCCGCTCACGGTCTGCCCGCTCTCCAACGTGCGTCTGCGTGTCGTGGACACGCTGGCCGATCACCCGCTGCCGGCCATGCTGGAGCGTGGTTTGCTCGTCACGATCAATTCGGACGACCCGGCCTACTTCGGCGGCTACCTCGACGACACGTTTGCGGCGATCACGCGCACCTTCAACCTCACCGTCGACCAGCTCGCCGTGCTCGCGCGCAACGGCGTGCGTGCTGCCTTCATCGACGACGATCGCCGGGCCGAGCTGCTGGCCGAAATCACGCACTGGCGCGCCGCCCGGCCCGCCTAGCCCCGCCGAGCCCGCAATAAGGCGGCCGCCACCCGTTGATACAACGTGGTGACGGCCGCCTTGTCAGTTGCTACAAGCGGATGCCCTACGCAACGTTCCGGCGACGGCTCGCGACCACCGCGGCCCCGGCCAGAATCAGCAGTAGTGCGGCAAACCCGAGCGGTGCCCCGGCAAAGCCGGTCTCAGCCAGAGGGCTGACCTCGGAGCGGCCCCTCCCGCCGGCGTTCGTCACTTCCGAGCCCGAAAATTAAAGCGACGCGCCCGAGGCCCCGACCAGCGGGTGAACCGGCGGATGCACGATGCCGGCGACGGTTTCGACGGCGAGCCCTGAGCGGTACCAGTACTCGAACCCACCGATCATTTCCCGCACCGAATACCCCCGCGCGATGAGCGCAACGGCCGCGCGGGTGGCACCGTTACAGCCCGGACCCCAGCCGTACACGACCACGGTGCGCCCGGCCGGAATGTCACCCCGCAGGCGAATTGCGCCCAGGGCATGCCCGTGGTCCCACGATGCCTCCATGCGCGTGTCCACGAGAACGTATTCTCCCGAGTCCAGCCCGGCGGCGGCATCGATCACGTCTACCTCGTAGGCGAGCTTGGCCGTCAGGTAATCAAGCATGGGCGATGGCCGCGAGCAGCTCCAGCTGGGCTGGGTCGCCGAGGGCCGAGCCCACGGCCACGGTGCGCACGCCGTTGGCGAGAAAGAGTGAAGCGTTCGAGGCGTCCATGCCGCCGGTCGCTACGAATTTGGCTTGCGGAAACGGACCGGCCATGGCGGTGAACCAGGTCGGCCCGAGCAGGCTGGCCGGAAAAGCCTTGAGCCAGGTCAGGCCAGACGCGAGGGCGGCCTGCACCTCCGAAGCGGTGGCCACGCCCGGCAGGGGCGGCATACCGGCATCGAACGAGGCACGCACGATAACCGGGTCGTAGCCGGGGCTCACCGTGAAGGCAGCCCCAGCTTCGTGAGCCTGCCGCACATGTTCGAGCGTCACGACCGTTCCGGCCCCGACCGATTTGCCACGTGCCGCCCCGGCCGCCACCACGGCGCGAAGCGCGTCGATGTCGCGGCTGGACTGAATCGGCAGCTCGACGCAGTCGATGCCGAGATCCCAGGCCTGGCGTGCCAGCTCCAGGCTGCGCTCAACGCCGAAGCCGCGCAGAATGGCCATCAACGGCTGGCCGTCGAGCAGGGGGCTGAGCGATTCATTCGATAGTGCGGTCATGTGTGCCTCTCAAAAGCGGTCAGTGGATGTGCAGAAAGTCACTCGTCGATTGCAATACCAGCACGGCACGGTCATGCCCGGCCTGCAGGCGCTCGGCGCTGCCCTGGCCCTGTAAGAAGGCGTGCAGGTACCCGGCGGCGAAGGCGTCACCGGCACCGACCGCCTCGACGACGGCCGTCGGAGTAGCCGGAACGAACACGGTTCCCGCGGGGGAGTACTCGGTCGCGCCGACGTCACCGTCTTTCACGACCAGGTACGGCACATGGGCCAACTTCGTCCGAACGTCGTCGGGAGTGCGCGTGTCCCAGAGGGTGTGAGCTTCGTCGAGGCCGACGAAAACAATGTCGGCGCCGCCGGCTGAGTGTGCGAGGGCCGGAGCAGCATCGGTCACGCTCCACAGGGCGCCGCGATAGTTCACGTCGAAGCTCAGCAGCGTGGGCGCGGCGGCAACCCGAGCGATGACGGCCGCAACCAGCTCGGCACAGCTCGCCGACAGTGCCTCGGTAATGCCGGACAGGTGCACGAGCCGAGCGCTTTCGAGGGGAACCTCAGCGACAGTCACAGCATTCATGAGTGACGCCGCAGAGCCGGCGCGAAAGTATTGCACGCCGTTACCGGGATCCTTGAAATACGCGCCCGTGGGCGCTGACGCGACCCGGCGCACCCAGCCGGTGTCGACCTGGCGTTCACGCAGCAGCCGTTCGACCCGCCGCCCGAGGGCGTCGTCGCCGAGCTGGCTCACCCACGCGGTGGGGGTGCCCAGATTGCACAGGTGTGACGCCACGTTCGACTCGGCACCGCCGACATCGAGGCGAAACGCGCTCGCGGTCTCCAACGGCTCGGCCTCAACGGGCGTGACGAGCACCATGGTCTCGCCAATGGTGATCACAGTCTGGCTCATGGCTCCATAGTTGACTATCTGAGCATATATTGCAACACTGTTGCAAATGCTGCAACATGCTCGCAAGTCGGCGACGCTTCTGATTAGATAATCGATAACAGAAATTGCAACTGCATGTGCACGACATGCAACAATTCGATCGGTACGGTGCAGAAATCAGAGTAGACAACAACCAGCTATCGTCCCGCGACAAGGGCCTCCCGGCTCGCGCGGCCGGCCTCACCGTAGAACAGTTCCTGGCCACACGCCCGAAGCTGTCCGAGTTCTGGACCCCGCTCCTCGTGCTCAGCGACGACGCCCTCGCCCACAACCTCGGCGTCATGGCCGATTGGACTGCGCGCCACGGCTTCTCGCTCATGCCCCACGGCAAGACCACCATGGCACCCGACCTCTGGCAGCGCCAGATCGACACCGGCTCCTTCGGCATCACCCTCGCCACGGCCGGCCAGGTGCGCGTGGCCCGCGACTTCGGCTTCGAATCGATCATGCTCGCCAACGCGCTGACGGATGCCCGCGCCTTGCGTTTCGTGGCCGCCCAGCTCGCCGACCCGAGCTTCTCGTTCAGCTGCTGGGCAGACTCCGTCGACACCGTCGAGGTCATGGAGCGCGCGCTCGACGGCGTCGAACTCGCACGACCAATCAATGTCTGCGTTGAGCTTGGCGCCGACGGCGGACGCACGGGGGCGCGCACGCTGGCCGACGCGCGGGGCGTGGCTGAACGCATCCGTCGGTCGTCGGTGCTGCGTCTGGCCGGCGTTGCGGGTTACGAGGGCTGTCTTGCCCATGACCGCAACGAGCAGGGACTCGCCGCGGTGCGCGACTATCTCGAAGCAATGCTCGAACTGCACACGAGCCTGGCCGATGAATATGACGACCAGGAGGTCATTCTCACGGCCGGTGGTAGCGCCTACTTTGACCTCGTCGATGACGTCTTTGGCCCCATCGACAACCCCGTGCCGAACACTCGCTATGTGCTGCGCTCCGGTGCCTATCTCACCCACGATGACGGCTTCTATCGGGGAATCTCCCCGCTCGACGCGTCGCGGCTGGGCGACGCCGACCCGGCGCACGTGCTGCGACCGGCCATGCGCGGCCTCGCCCGGGTGCTGTCGCGCCCGGAACCGCAGCTCGCCCTGCTCGACGCTGGCAAGCGCGACTTTCCCTACGACGAGGGGCTTCCCATTCCCCAGACCCGCGCGATCGACCTCGGCGCGGCCGCAACGCCGCTGACCGGGGCCTCGGTCAGCGCGATGAATGACCAGCACAGTTTTCTGCGGCTGGCCCCGGCGCAGGAGCTCGCGATCGGCTCGGTCGTGACGCTCGGGTTGTCGCACCCGTGCACCGCGTTCGACAAGTGGCGCTGTATCCCCGTCGTGCAGAACTGGGAGTCCGACCTCGTGGTGGGTCTGGTTCGCACCTACTTCTAAATAGTGTGCAATATACGCACAATAGCGTGCAAATGTTACAAACCCGCAACATGCCGCTCTTCCGCCCGACTTCGGGCTGCACAATACTGAATTCACATCATCTGCAACATGCGTTGCAACATATGCACAAGCGTCATTTGCACTAGGAGGAAACGTGAAAGTTCTTAAGACAGTCCCGGTCGCCGTCATAGCGGTCGCCGCACTCGCACTCTCGGGCTGTGCAGGCGGTGGCGATGAAGCCGCCGACACTGCCGCGGCCGCTGGCACGTTATCCGTGGCCACCTGGCAGTTTCTGGAGCCCACCCGCGGTGACGCACTGTTCGACACGATCAACGGCTACACGGCCGAGAACCCCGATGTGACGCTCGAAAAGGTCGAGATCGCTCGCGCCGACTACGAGAAGACGCTCAGCACGCAGTTCGGCGCCGGCGCCGGCCCCGACGTGTTCGTCATCCCCGACGCCTACTTTCCCCAGCTGGCCGATGCCGGCCTGCTCGAACCGCTCGACGATGTCGTCAGCGAAGCAACCGAGTTGCGCAACATCAACGACAACTACGTCGTCGATGGCAGCCAGCTCGGCCTGGTCTGGGAGGTCGTTCCCTACTCCCTGTTCTGGAACACCGACATCCTCGCCGCTGCCGGTGTCGAAGCGCCCACCACCGTCGACGAACTGATCACCGCTGCGGCCACAATCACCGAAACCACCGGCAAGACCGGCTTCTCGGTTCGCCACCAGATGAACGAGGAAACCCCGTGGTGGACCGACCAGTCCAACTGGGAATTCGGCTACGGCGGCGAGTGGTCAGACGGTGAGAAGCTCACCATCGACTCCGACGAGAACATCGAAGCCGTCGAGGCCTTCAAGTCGGTCTACGACTCCCCGGGCTTCGGCAAGGGCCAGGACGCCTCCACCTACCGCTCGGCTTTCGCAGCCGGCGAACTGGGAATGGCCATCGATAACTCCTCGGCCGTCATGACTTTGGTCGGCGACGCGGTTCCGGCCGACAAGATCGGTTCCGCCGTTCTGCCCTTCCCCGAGGGAGGCTCGGCCTACGCGGGCTTCTCCATCGGTGTCAACGCCAACTCCAAGAACAAGGAAGCGGCCAAAGACTTTATCAAGTGGATGCTCACCGACGACGCCCAGCAGGGCCTCGCCGATACGCTCTTCCCGTCGGCCATCGCCACCGAGGTTGCCGCCTCCGACGAACTGCTGGGCGCCAACCCCTGGGTTGCCGCGTTCCACGAGCAGGTCAACGACGCCAGCAGCGTCATCATCGCCGGATTCGAGGCCGACACCGCGGCCATTCGCACGATCGTGCTCACGCAGATCGAACGCGTGCTCACCGAGGGCATCTCCGCTGAAGAAGCGCTCGCCGAAGCCCAGAAACAGGCTGAAGCACTTACCCAGTAAAACAGCCTGCTCGGGTGTGGTGGCTTTTAGCCGCCGCACCCGAGCAGGGTCGCTCTCCACCCGACTTTTCGAGGAGTCGCATGGTCTCCGTAATGCCCCAGGCGCGGCCCGCTCGTACCAAGAAACGCGTACGCACGGCGCCCTACATCTTCATCGGCCTCGCCGTGCTCTACCTGCTCTTCTTCACGGCGTTCCCGCTGCTGACCGGGGTGAACCTCAGCTTCACCAACAGCAAACTGCTCAACCCCTCGGCCGGTACCTACGTGGGCTTCGACAACTACACCGCTCTCATCACGAGCGGTGCCTTCATAAAGAGCGTCTACACGACGCTCATCTACACGGCGGCGACCGTGATCGGCTGCCTCGTTCTCGGCACGGCCTCTGCGCTCGTCATCAACGGGTTTCTGCCCGGCCGCGCGATCGCCCGCACCATCATGGTGCTGCCCTGGGCTGTGCCGACCGTTGCCCTCGCACTGGTCTTTCGCTGGATCTACAACGACACCAACGGCATCGCCGGCGACGTCACCCAGGGGCTCGGCCTCGGCCAGGTTGGCTGGCTCATCGACCCCAATTACGGCATGCTCGCCGTGGTCATCGCCACGGTATGGAAGCTCGCACCCTTCGTCATGCTCATCGTGCTCGCTGCCCTGCAGTCCGTTCCCGAGGAACTCTACGAAGCCACCCGGGTCGACGGGGCGGATGCCTTCACCACCTTCAAACAGATCGTCCTGCCGCAGATTGCGCCCACCATGCGCGTCGTCGCCCTGCTCATGACGATCTGGTCGTTCCGTCGCTTTGAGATCATCTGGCTGCTCACCGGAGGAGGCCCGGTCGACGCGACGACGACGATCGTCATTAACGTGTACCGCCAGGCCTTCAATAACGGAAACCTGGGACTGGCCGCGGCGGCCGGCGTGCTGGGGCTGCTGCTCTCGCTCATCGTCACCGTCGTCTACTTCTTCGTCGAACAACGCGCGACCAAAGCGAACGGGATCGAATCATGATCGGCAGGCGCAATCTCAGCATCGGGGTGCGCAGTCTGCTCGCCCTCGTGCTCGTCATCCTCGCGGGCTTCCCCGTGTTCTGGATGATCAACACGGCCATGACGCCGGTCGGCGATCTCTACTCCAACAACCAGCGCGTAATCCCCGACTTCAGCCGCACGCTGAACATCTTCCAGGTGCTCGTGAGCGACTCGCCCTTCCTGCGCTGGCTCGGCAACTCCGCCCTGGTGGCCGGGGGAACCACACTGTTGAGTCTGCTGCTGGCCTGCCTGGCCGCCTACGCGCTCTCCCGCTACAAGTTCGTCGGAAAGGGCCTGATGACCTTCGGCTTCTTCGCCACCCAGATGCTGCCAGAAGCCCTGCTCATCGTTCCCCTCTATTCCATGTTCATGACCCTCGGGCTGCTCAACGAGCTCTACGGGCTCGTGCTCGTGAACACGGCCTTCGCCATGCCGGTCGCGGTGTTTCTGCTGAAATCGGCGATGGACACGGTGCCCTACGAGATCGAGGAATCCGCGCGGGTCGACGGCTGCAACGCCCTCACGATTCTGCAGGTCATGTTCATCCCGCTGATCGCGCCCTCCCTCGCGGCGGCAGCCGTCATCACCTTCTTCGACGGCTGGAATGAATACCTGTTCGCGACCACCTTCATTCACGACACCGCGAATTGGGTCGCCTCCACCGGGCTCGCCTCCTTCATCGGCGAATTCACCACGCCGCTCGACATGGTCTTCAGCGGGGCGATCGTCTTCACGATTCCCGCAGCCATCTTCTTCCTTCTAATGCAACGCAAGATCGTCGCCGGTCTCACCGCCGGCTCTGTGAAAGGCTGACCCCGATGGCATCGCTCACATTTGACGCCCTGTCCAAGAGCTATGGCGCCAACACCGTCATCAACGACTTCAGCGCCACGGTCGACGACAAGGAATTCCTGGTTCTGCTCGGCCCGTCGGGCTGCGGCAAATCCACCATGCTGCGCATGGTCGCCGGGCTCACCGACATCAGCTCCGGCACCCTGAAATTCGGCGACGACATCGTGAACACGCTCACCCCCAAGCAGCGCAATATTGCGTTCGTGTTCCAGTCCTACGCCCTGTACCCGCACATGACCGTGCGGGCCAACATCGCGTTTCCGCTCATCATGGACAACTTTCGCTGGTGGCACCACCTGCCGTTCGTCGGCGTGTTGATGCGGTCACGGCTACTGAAGCGCCCCGACATCAAGGCCAAGATCGAGCGCACCGCCGAGATGCTCGAACTCACCGATTACCTCGAACGCCGCCCGAAAGCACTCTCCGGCGGCCAGCGTCAGCGGGTGGCCGTTGCCCGCTCGATCATTCGCGAACCCGCGATCTACCTGTTCGACGAACCGCTGTCGAACCTCGACGCCAAGCTGCGCATGCAGATGCGCGCCGAAATTTCGGCCCTGCACGCGCGCGTGCAAAAGACCTTCGTCTACGTCACCCACGACCAGGTCGAGGCGATGACCATGGGCACCCGCATCATCATCATGAACGAGGGCGTCGTGCAGCAATACGGCACCCCCGCCGAGATCTACAGCGCTCCCGCCAACGAATTCGTCGCCCGGTTCATCGGCTCCCCGCCGATGAACATCTTCGCGGCGACGGTGCGCGACGGACTGCTCTATGTCGGCGACGTGCCGGTGCTAAATTCCGCCGGCTGGGCGGCATCCGTTGTGGCGCTGGGGTTGCAGACGGTGTCGCTGGGGGTGCGGGCCGAGAAGATCGGGCTCGATTCGCCAAGCGGCGACCTGCTCTCGATCGAGGCGCACACCCTCGTGGTGGAACACCTCGGTGCCGAAACCATCGTGGGCGTCAAGACCGGGCCGGTCGGTGCCACCGTCGACGTGGGGGTCGGTGCCAGCCGCGGCCTGCACTACGCCCGCATCGCTGGTGAGGAGCAGTTCACGACCAATAGCGGATGCCGCATCACCTTCGCCAGCGACGCCGTTCACCTGTTCGACCCCGAGACCGGCAAGCGACTGGAGCCCTGACATGACCCGCCTGGTGCTGCGTAACGGCACGATCGTCGACGGCAGCGCGACGGAGCCGTACCGCGGCGACCTCGCGATGCGCGGCGACCGCATCGAAGCCGTCGGCGAGATCCCGGCCGAGCCCGGAGACGTGGATGTGGACTGCACCGGCCGGCTCGTGCTGCCCGGATTCGTCGACGCTCACTCGCACGGCGACGGCAAGGTCTTCGATTCAGCGGTGCAGCTCGCGCTGCTGCGCCAGGGCGTGACGACCATCATCGGCGGCCAGGACGGCATCTCCTACGCGCCCGGAGACGGCGCCTACGCGTCGGAGTACTTCGCCGCGATCAACGGCGAGCATCCGACCTATCGGGGCCCGGGCGTTGCCCACCTGCTCGCCACCTACGATCACACCACCCGGCTGAACGTGGCCTACCTCGTGCCGGCAGGAACCGTGCGGCACGAAGTGATGGCACGCAGCACCGAGCCCGCCACCCCGGAGCAGCTGGGCCGCATGCGCGACCTCGTCACCGAGGGGCTGCGCGACGGCGCTATCGGCCTGTCGAGCGGGCTCGACTACGTGCCGGGGATCTACTCGGACACCGCCGAACTGGCTGCCCTGTGCGAGCCGGTCGCGGCCGTCGGCGCGGTGTATGTCACCCATATGCGCGGCGGCTATGAGGCCAATTCGGCCGCCGGAGTCGACGAGATCGCCGCGATTAGCCGGCACTCGGGGGTGCGCACCCACATCTCGCACTTTCACGCCGAAGCCGACACGCTCCTTCCCCTGCTGGATCGGTTGCGGGGCGCCGGCATCGACACCACTTTTGACGCGTACCCCTATACCCGCGGATGCACGCTGCTGGCCATGCCGCTGTTGCCGCCGGAATTGGCGATTCGCCCGGTGCACGAGATTCTGCTCGAGCTGGCCCGGCCCGAAGCGCGCGAGGCGCTCCGCCGGGAGTGGTTCCCGCAGATCGACCAGAAGCCGAGTCTCGGGCCGGACTGGCCCACCATGATTACCCTCGGCCACATCCGGGCGCCCGAATACGCCTGGGCGCACGGCCTCACGATCGCTGAGGGAGCCGCGCGGGCAGGCGTCGACACGATCGACTTCGCGCTCGACCTGCTCCTGGCCTCGCGGCTTGAAGTGAACGCCATCATGGCTGTGCGCTACGCCCGTCCGGTCGAGGAGCTGGGGCGCATCCTCTCGCACGAGCGGCACGTCGGCGGGTCGGACGGCATCTTCGTCGGCGTGCACTCGCATCCGCGGGCCCACGGAACCTTCGCCCGCTACCTGCGCGAATTCGTGCGTGAACACGGCTTCTACACCTGGCCCGCGGCCGTGGCGCACCTCGCCACCCGGCCGGTCGACACCTTCGAACTCGGTGAGCGCGGGCGGTTGGCACCCGGGCAGATCGCCGACATCATTGTCGTCGACGGGGCCGCGGTGGCCGATCATGCCACCTACGAAGCGCCGTTCGCGCTGGCCACCGGCATCGACGATGTCTTCGTGGCCGGCCGGCCGGTGCTGCGCGACGGCCAGCTCACCTCTGAATTGGCCGGTCGGGGATTACGACGGGTCCCGATAGGGCGATAACGTCGCAGTGTTGCAGTATTTGCATCAACCGGTTCGGTCCTCAGACGAGAAAGTAGTCACATGTCGAAAAGCGTTCGTCGCGCCGCGCTCATCATCGACTCCATCGCGGAGGGGCCGAAGACGGTCGTGGAGCTGTCGCAAATGTTCGAGCTGCACCGCTCCACCATGTTCCGCGAGCTGCAATCACTCGAAGAGGTGGGCTACGTGCACCGACGCAAGTCGGGCCAGTACACCCTGGGCCTGCACCTCATCTCGCTCTCCAAACTGGCCTTCGACAACCTCGACCTGAGAGAGGCAGCGCACGACCATATCCGTCGCCTGCACAAGGTGGTCGGCAATACCGTGCACCTGGCCGCGCTCATGGAGAGCAGCATCGTTTACGTCGACAAGGTCGAAGATCCCAACGGTGTGCGCATGTACTCGCGCATCGGCAAAGCCGTGCTGCCATACTGCAGCGGCGTCGGCAAGGCCATCCTGGCCGATCTCGACGAGGGCGGCCGCAACGCGGTACTGGCCGGGTCGACCTGGGAGAAATTCACCGAGCACACCATCACCTCTCGAGACGCGCTCGACCGCGAGCTCGAGATCGTCAAGAGGCAGCGGTGGGCGGCCGACGACCGGGAGTTCGAGGACTTTGTCAACTGCGTTGCCGTCCCCATCCACTCGTCGATGGGTGTCGTCGGTGCCTTGTCGGTGACAGCTATCCGCATGGTGCAAAACCTGCCCCAACTCAAAACTCACCTGCCCTTGATGCAACAGACTGCCGAGCTCATTTCTCGCGAGCTCGGATGATCACGGGTGTCGCGCCGCTGTCGTGGCGCGCGCCCACCACGAAAGGAACACCATGACGAAAATCGCCATCAGAACCGCCAACGCTCCCCAGCCGGCTGGCCCCTACAGCCAGGGCATCGTAGCCAACGGGTTCTTCTACAGTGCCGGTTTTGGCCCGCAGAACCCCGAGACCGGCGAGAAGGCAGCCACGGTCGGTGAGCAGACCCGCCAGGTGCTGCGCAACATCTCCGCTGTGCTCGCCGAGCGCGGACTCACCCTCGACGACTCCGTCAAGGTCACCGCGCACCTGCAGCACCTCAACGAGGACTTCGCCGAGTTCAACGAGGCCTACAAAGAGTTCTTCACCGCGCCGTTCCCGGTGCGCACCACGGTCGGCTCCCAGTTGGCCAACATTCTGGTCGAGATCGACGTGGTGGCGGTCCTCCCCGCATCCGAGTAGGCGCGACGCACGAGTTCGTCGATATCTAGCCCCAGCCCGCCAGCACCGCCGACTGGGAGACGACGAAGACGAGCGCAGCGAGCCCGATGAGTAGGGCGGTGAGCGTCACCGCGGCCACGGCCTTGCCCCCGCTGATGGCCGCGGTCGGGTTGTCCACCAGGGCCCGTGTGGCCCGGTGGTAGCGAATCGACGTGAGCGCATAGGCAGCGCCGACGAGCGCGAGAGCGGGCAGGCCGATCAGCAGTGCCAGCAGCGGGTCGGCGATGGCACCGAATCGAATCGAGACGGCGACTCCCAGCGCGAGTACGAGGCAGGTGCGTCGCCACGCTAGAAGCGTGCGCTCCGGCTGAAGCCCCGACTCGAAAATTCGCATCCCGCTCACACCAGCAGGCTCCCGACGATGATGCCGACGATCGCGATGGCCGCACCACTGGTGATGATGGCTCCGACGGCAAGGCCGGGCAGCGGCTGCATCAGCCGCATGGACCGCTCGGTTGCGGCCCACGACCACCAGGCGTGCACGATCGACACCAGACCGAGGGCGATGAAGATGAGCGCGGAGGCGAGGCGAATCTCGGCCTGAATCGGGGCATCCAGCGCTTCCAGCGCAACGCCGGCGAGCAGCAGCGCGAGGGACGTTCGAATCCAGGCCAGAAAGGTGCGCTCGTTGGCGAGGCTGAAGCGCGGATCGGGCTCGTCGCCCACCTCAAAGACCTTGCGCGGAAACCGTGACCTCATCTCTCCGAGCTTACCGGTGGGCAATAGCGGCCGTGCGGCGACCTGGGCGCGGCAAGCGGATGCCGCTACGCGACCCTCCGACGTCGGGTCGCGACGATCGCGCCCCCGGCCAATCGCGAGCTCTAAATTGCCGCAGACACCATTGAACCCCCATGAAAAGCCTTGACCGGCCGATCGTTGCCCTCACGAGGCGTCGCTGCCAGCCGATCTCAGTTTACCGATCAGAACGACCAGCCCCAGCGGATGCCGACCCGCCGCGAGCACCGGTTCAGCGCCCAGGAATGCGAGCGACCATCCCTACGTCGCAGACCAGTCAAAATCGCTGCTGGCGCGCACACACAGGGTGGGGGCAAGTCGAACCGACTCCACCCGGTCGGCATTGAGTACGCCGAGGAGCAGTTTCACTGCCTCCCGGCCAATGTCGAGCATCGGTGACCTCACCGACGACAGCGCGATGGGCAGTTGCGCAGCCAGCGACGTGTCGTTGAATCCCACAATCGCCAAATCCCTGCCGACCACCAGACCAAGAGAATTCGCCGCGCCCATGGCGCCGATGGCGGCGAAGTCGTTGACCGCAAAGATCGCGCTCGGTCGACGATCTGTGTTGCGCAGAATGGTATCGGCCGCGGTCCGACCGCCCATCGTGTCAAAGGGAGCCCAGACAATCGCGCTCTCGGGAATCGCCCCGCCCAGAGCGCGAAAACGTGAGACGAAACCGCTGGTTCGGTCGACCGCGGTGCTGGCATATTTCTCGCCGGCGATGACGGAGACAACTCGGTGGCCTCGGTCCCACAGATGCTGGGCCACCAGTGCGCCGCCGAGAGTGTCGTCGCAGGTCGCCGAGGTGAATCCGGCAACCGCGCGGTTCATGAGCACGAAGGGCACCTGGCGTGTGGTGAGCTCGTCGAGAATGTTTCCATCGAGGTGCGCGTCTCCGATGATCAGGCCGTCCACCCGCCGCGACAACATCACCTCCACCTTGCGCCGCTGCATCGCCGTATCGTCGCGGGAGTTCATGACGAAGGTGGAATAACTGGCGTCGTCCGCCGCCTCCTCGATTCCCTCGAACATGACGGCCAGAACGAGGTCGGACAGGCGCGGAACGATCACGCCGAGCAGATGAGTGCGCCGGGTGCGGAGGCTGGCGGCCTGGGGGTCGGGGGAGTACCCCACCTTCTTAGCCAAATCCCGCACGCGCTGGGCCGTAGCTGGAGCGGCAGCCCCGCGCGCCGTGTCGGTTTGCCCGTGCAGAATTCGCGACACTGTTGACGGATGCAGGCCAAGTTCCGCGGCCAGGTCTTTGAGGGTGACCGACCCCGGTCTGATGTCTGTCATGTCGCTGTCTCCAGTTTCCATTCCCGAGCTGAAGCTTGACGCGCCTGCTGATCCCATTCTATAGTTTGAACACCTCGCTACCCAAACGATTGGGTAGCAGACGATACTTACCCGCAACGAAGCGTGCAGTCGGCTGAAACATTGGGTAAATAATCTTTCACTCATAACCCAATCGATTGGGTACCGACTCTCGGAGAAAACATGACAGATCGTGCCGGCACTCACGTGGTGCTGCTGGCGACCGGGGGAACGATCTCGTCGCGAGCCCTCCCGGCCGAAGGTGGTGCGGCCGTCGCCGCCGACGCTGGATCGCAGATTCTCGACGCCCTCGACGCCCCGCTTGCCTATCCGATGCGGGTCATTGATGTCGCCTGTGAGGGATCGTACCTGCTGACCCTCCACGACATGATCGCGATCTGCGCGCAGATCAAGATCGCCCTCGCCGATCCAACCGTGCGCGGCGTCGTCGTCACGCACGGCACCGACACCATGGAAGAGACTGCCTATCTGGCCGACCTCACCCATGACGATCTGAGCCCGGTGGTATTCACCGGGGCCCAGAAATCCGCCGACGCAGCCGATCCCGACGGCCCCGCCAATCTGGCCGCTGCAATAGCGGTGGCCGGGTCGCCCGACGCGGCTGGCCTCGGAGCGCTCATCGTCTTTGCCGGCGAAATCTTTGCGGCGCGTGGCGTGCGTAAGGCGCACACCTTCGCCCTGGATGCCTTCACCAACCCCGATTTCGGCTCGGCGGGTGTCGTGACCGCCGTCGGTGACGTCGTCATTACCGGCTCGAACGAGCGGATGCCGCCACTTCCGCTCCCAGCCCTCCCGCGCGACCAGGCCCTGCGGGTCGACGTGATCTCTGCCTACCCGGGGGCTGACGGCGTCTTGCTGCGGGCATCCGTTGCTGCGGGGGCTGGCGGAATTGTGCTGCAGGCGACGGGCAGCGGCAATGCCAACCCCGCCCTGTGCTCCGCCGTCGCCGAAGCCGCAGCTCACGGAACCGTGGTTGTGACAAGCACACGGGTGAGCGCCGGCCCTGTTATCCCGGTTTATGGTGCCGGCGGGGGGCGTGACCTGGTCGCGGCTGGGGCTATCCCGTCTGGCCTGCTGCGGCCTTCGCAGTCGATGATTCTGCTGAGCCTGCTCCTGCTGCTCGGCCGCGACCACGACGACATTGCCCAAGCTTTCGCCGTGCACGGCGCCGCTCCAGTGCCAGACAAAACCTCCGATTCTCTGTTCGTTCATTCCACACGAAAGGCACATTCATGAAGAAAGATATTCAAATCGCATTTGGAGTGGACGTCGACGCCGTCGCCGGAATGCTCGGCTCCTACGGCGGTGAAGACTCGCCGTGCGATATTTCCCGCGGCATGTTCAGCGGCGAAGTCGGGGGGCCGAGACTTATTCGCCTGTTCGACAAGTACGACCTGCCCGCCACCTGGTTCGTTCCGGGGCACTCCATCGAGACGTTCCCCGAGCTGACCCGAATGATCGTCTCTGCGGGCCACGAGATTGGTGTGCACGGGTACTCCCACGAGAACCCGATCGCCATGACCCGTGAGCAGGAAACGGCCATCCTTGACCGCTCCATTGAACTGATCGAGAACGTATCGGGCCGCCGGCCCACGGGCTATGTTGCCCCGTGGTGGGAGTTCTCCTCGGTGACCAATGAAATTCTGCTCGAACGCGGCATCAAATATGACCACTCGCTCATGCACAATGACTTCGAGCCGTACTACGTGCGCGTTGGTGACAGCTGGAAGAAGATCGACTACGCCAAAGACGCCCAGACCTGGATGGAACCGCTCGTGCGCGGCACCGAGACTGATCTCGTCGAGATCCCCGCCAACTGGTACCTCGACGACCTGCCGCCGATGATGTTCATCAAGGCCGCCCCCAACTCACACGGCTTCGTGAACCCGCGCGATATCGAACAGATGTGGAAGGACCAGTTCGACTGGGTCTACCGCGAAATGGATCAAGCCGTCTTCACCATGACCATCCACCCCGACGTCTCCGGACGACCGCAAGTGCTCCTCATGCTTGAGCGTCTCATCGAGCATTTCAACTCCCACGAAGGCGTCAGCTGGAACACCTTCGACCAGATTGCAGATTCGTTCCTCACCCGTTCCCCCCGAAAGGTCCCCTCCGCATGAAACTGAAATCCCCCACCCTCGATCTCACGGCGCCAAGCGTCAATGAGAAACGTCGTTTTCCCGCCTTCACCGTGAAGCAGACCCGCACCGCCACGATTCTGGCGCTGTTGGCCTGGACCGTTGCCGTCTTCGACTACGGACTGTTCGGCACCCTCCTTCCCGCCATGCAGGAATCCTTTGGGTGGACAGCGCCGGAAGCCTACGCGATCAACACCTGGATCGCCGTGGGCACCGCGATCGTGTGCTTCGGCGTCGGCCCGGTCATCGACCGCCTCGGACGCCGCAAGGGCATGATGGTCACCGTCGGTGGTACGGCCATCGTCTCCGGCCTCACCGCCATCATCCCCACCGGCATGGCCTTCCTCAGCAGTGGCTTGCTCGTGATCGTGCGATCCTTTGGCGGTCTCGGGTTCTCCGAGCAGGCCGTCAACGCGACCTACATGAACGAGGTTTACCAGGTCACCGAAGACGAGAAGAAGCGCAAGCGCCCCGGCTTTAGCTACTCCTTCATTCAGGGCGGCTGGCCGCTCGGCTTTCTGCTCGCCAGTGCGCTCGCCCTGGCCTTTCTCCCGACCTTCGGCTGGCGCGCCCTATATTTGATGGCCACCATCCCCGCCGCGCTCATCGTGTGGGCCATCGCGCGCAAACTCAAAGAAACTCCGCAGTTCGAACTGCACAGTGAACTCACCCGCCTCGAGAAGGCCGGGCGCACCGAAGAGGCCCACCTGCTCGCCGGGTCGTATGGCGTCGAGCACTCCTCGACCGCGCCGCTCAAACTCATCTGGCAGCCGCACCTGCGACGCAACACCATCGTGTTCTCCCTCGCCTGGATCTTCAACTTCATGGGCATCATGATTTTCAGCATTCTGGGAAGCTCCGTGCTCAAGAATGCCAAGGGCGTCGAACTCTCCGATGCCTTCTGGATGCTCATCGTCATCAACGCCCTGGCCTACTTCGGCTACGTGTTTCACGGGTGGCTCGGTGACAAGATCGGCCGCAAGCGCACCATCATCAGCGGCTGGATTCTCGCCGCGGTCGCCTTCACCATCATGTTGAGCCCCCTCGCCGACAACCCCGTGACCATCGTTGCAAGCTTCGGCGCCGGCCTGTTCTTTCTGGTGGGGCCGTACGCGGCTATTCAGTACTTCATGGCGGAGTGCTACCCGGTGAGCTGCCGCGCTACCGGCACGGCGTTCATCGGCGCGATGAGCCAGCCGGGAATCGTCATCGGCGGCGCGCTGTTCACCGCCGTCGCTGCCGGAGCCAACACGGGAACCGCTGCGCTCTGGGTGGGCGCCCTCGGAACGCTCATCTCGGGCGTGCTCATGTTCGCTGCCAAGCCCATGGCAGAAGCTCCGCTCGCCATCGAGTCGGAAAACGAGCTGAAAGCCCAGCGTGCCTGAGCCCCGCGTTGCCATCATCACCGGAGCTGCGAGCGGTATAGGTCGGGCGCTAGCGGTGCACTACGCCGGTCTGGGGGTGCGCAGCATCATTGGCTCATTTTCGGGAGACCCGCATGATCCGCAAGAAACGCTGCAACTGGTGCAAGCCGCCGGCGGTGAAGCAGTCGTGCACGAGGTCGACGTGCGCAGTACGGCATCCGTTGATGCCTTCGCGCAGCGCGCCGTCGACGAGTATGGACGGCTCGACTATGCCATCGCGAATGCGGGCATCCTGCGTAATTCGTCCCTCACGGAGATGACGGATTCTCGTTGGACCGACATGCTCGACGTCGACCTCACCGGCGTGCTGCGCACGCTGCGAGCTGCGGCCGATCGCATGACCGAGGGCGGTGCGATGGTGGCGACCTCGTCCATCGCCGGTGGAGTCTACGGGTGGCAAGGCCACGCGCACTATGCAGCGGCGAAAGCCGGCGTACTCGGCCTGATCCGTAGTGTCGCCGTAGAACTGGGACCACAGGGAATTCGCGTCAATGCGGTGATTCCCGGGCTCATTGAGACACCGCAGTCACTCGACCCGGTGAATTCGCTCGGTCCCGACGGTCTCGCACAGGCCGGCAAGGACATTCCGTGGGGTCGGGTGGGCACGCCGGCCGAGGTGGCGAGCGTCATCGCGTTTCTCACCTCGGCAGATGCCGGTTATGTCACCGGACAGTCCCTGATCGTCGACGGTGGACTCACCGTGAAAATGAGGGCCTGACAATGAATCACACCGGGCGCGGAGTCGTCGTGACCGGCGGCAGCAGCGGAATCGGCCGGGCCATCGCTGACGCGTTCATCGCCAACGGCGACCGCGTGGTCGTCCTCGACCGCGCGGGTACCGACGAATCAGCAATCGGCGTCGACGTCTCGCAGGAAGACAGCGTGCGGGCGGCCTTCGCGCTGGCACGGGAACGCCTGGGCACCATCGACATCCTGGTCAACAGCGCCGGCCTGCTCACCGAGTCACCGATACAAGACATGACCCTCGCGATGTGGAACGAGACCCTCGCGGTCGACCTCACCGGGGTGTTCCTGTGCTGCCGGGAGGTAGTGGGGGAGATGCGCCAACAAAAATGGGGCCGCATCATCAACATCGCCTCCCAGCTCGCCATCAAGGGTGGTACCGGCCTGAGCCATTACGCGGCGGCCAAGGCCGGGGTCGTTGCCTTCACGAAATCGCTGGCACTCGAGGTCGCGGGCGACAATGTGCTTGTCAACAGCATTGCTCCCGGCCCCATCGAAACCCCGCTCGTGCAGGGCATCTCCGATCAATGGAAGATCGCCAAGCGCGCCGAGCTGCCCCTCGGGCGGTTCGGCATCGCGGCCGAAGTCGCCCCAACAGCGCTGCTGCTGGCCAGCGAACCGGGAGGAAACCTGTATGTGGGGCAGACCCTGGGGCCAAACTCCGGCGATGTGATGCAATAACGCGGGCCATCCGGTCAGTTAGGAACCCAGAGTGTGCGGAGCATGCGGTACGACGGTCCATCCCGACGCGGTGATGGGCGATGAACACACCTTGAGAAAGCGCATGTTGGTGGCACAGACGGTGACCGCCGTCTGTGCCGGGCTGCCCGGCACACCCCGCATTGCGGCGCTCGCCGCCGGGTGGTCGGTGACCAGCGCTACGGGGTCGATCACGCTGTGCCACACCGTCGAGGAGGTCTGGCTCGCCCTGCCCGAACGGAGCAGGCCGCGCCTTCACCAGGCGCTCGAAACTCGGACGGTGGTCGAGACGCACGACGGCCTCACTTCACAGGTGATTGCTGTCGGCCTGCACCTAACACGGCAGCGCCTGTCTGACAGCGCGCGATGATGAAAGAGCACTGAGAGAGCACTGAGAGAGCACTGAGAGAGGGCTGACCATGGATCTTGGCGTTGCGATACCGATCCCAGAAATCGGGCCAACGCTGTTTCATTACACGAATGCGCAGGGACTGATCGGGATTGTCCAGAACCGCGAGCTATGGGCCACCGAGACCAACTTTCTCAATGACCCCGCGGAGGTTACCTTCGCAAGCGCCGTGCTGGTGTCGCTTCTGAAAGAGCGTGCTCTCGATGCCAGCGAGAACGAGCGCAGCACCATAAGTGCCACCATCGCCCTGCTTGAGAAGTCCTACGTCGATCCAAACACGCCCGATCAGTACCGGGAAGACCGTACTTTCATCACGAGCTTTTCTCGCTCCGACCAGAGCTTGACGCTCTGGAGGATGTACGGTCGACAAAATGGTTTCAGCATTGGGTTCGACGAGGAGCGGCTTCTAGAGTGGATTGGCCAGGGCTTCCCGTCGCCTTCTGATCGTGAAGAGGCTGATCTTGGGGAAACGGAACGGCTTGACGCCCTTGTGGAGAACTACCACCTTGAGGCAAGAATTCAAGACGTCTCCTATAGGGCTGCACACGTTGAGTCGATACTTCACGACGTAATGCAAGTGAGTCTTGACGACCCTAACCTTGACCTGCGGGAGTCTCTCGTCAGGGAAGTCCTGAAGACGCTTTCGGCGGTGAAACACGATGCCTATGCCGATGAAAAGGAAGCCCGCATGCTGGTGCAGGCGCAGCATAATGCCAGCGATCCGAGTATCCGCGCGTCCGCGAGCGGATCATTGGTCGCCTGCCGCAAGGTTGTCTTCCCATTTGCGGCACTTCGAAGCATCACGATCGCGCCGGGCGCCAATGCGTCTCAAACCCGCCACGCCTTGGGATCTCTTTAAACTACCGGCGCGCGCGGAGCCTGGGGCCACGTAGAAATACGCGAATGCGATATTCCATTTACTTGGTGATCGCTTCGGTGCAGCGCCGAACTTAGGCGACAGTGTTCTACGAGATGGCGTGGATCCAGGCACCTGAAGGCGCTACGCCGACAACCGCGGTATAACGGGCCATTCTGCACGTTTCGTGCGACGAGATCTACATTTACACCAGTTTCTGGCACGTCAACGACGGTCAAAAATTGAGTCAGTATCGACGGTAAAAATTGAGCTACGTGCTCTGCGTTGGTTGAGTAGGGCCCGGGGACTTCATCTGAGAATCGCGACATTCTCTCTGGATGTCAGCGGAAGCGGAAGCGGAAGCGGAAGCGGAAGCGGAAGCGGAAGCAGGCGCGAGCCTGGCAGCCAATTAAATTCCACGATTTCGACTGTCGATGCTCTTTTAAAAGTAGTCCCTGGGCGCTCTTCGAAAAGTAGGCCACTGTTGTGTGTCTATTCTGTGGTGTTCTCTGGTCTGGCGGAAGGCAGGGTGGTGATGCCGCTGTCTTTGAGTCGGTAGCTGGCGCCTCTGAGTGTGATGACGTCGGCGTGGTGGACGATGCGGTCGATCATGGCGGCGGCGGCGACTTGATCGCCGAAGACGTCGCCCCAGCGGGCGAAGGGCAGGTTGCTGGTCAGGATGAGCGAGGCGTGTTCGTAACGCGATGACACGAGCTGGAAGAACAGGTTCGCGGCGTCTTGTTCGAACGGGATGTAGCCCACTTCGTCAACGATGAGTAATCCGTAACGGCGCAAACGCACGATCTCCTCCGCCAGCCGGCCACGTTCGTGCGCGTATTGAAGGCGAGCGACCCATTCGACGGCGGTGCCGAACAGCACCCGGTGGCCGGCGTCGGCGGCTTTGATGCCTAATCCGATCGCGAGGTGGGTTTTGCCGGTGCCGGGAGGCCGGAGCAGGACGATGTTGCGGGCCTGCTCAAGGAAGAGACCACCGCCGAGGTGGATGATCTGGTCCCGCTTCAATGAGGGCTGGTGGTCGAAGACGAAGTCGTCGAGCGTCTTCCGGGACGGGAACCCGGCCGCGCGGATGCGCAACTGGACTCAGGACGCATCACGGGCTGCGACTTCACGGTCGAGGACCGCGGCGAGGTAGTCCTCGTGGGACCAACCCGCTTCGCGGGCTTGATCGGCCAGGCGAACGGCAGCGTCACGGATGCGTGGTGCTTTGAGGGCGCGGGAGAGGAAATCAATCTGCTTGATCGTGTCCGAACTCATCAAGCGACCTCCGCATCGGGATCGAAACTGACCTCGAACGCGGTGTCGTAGTCGGCCTGGTCCCGCTCCAATGACTCCGGGGCCTCGGCCGGAGTCGGTGTCTGAAACCGGACCCGCAACGCTTTCGCCGCAGTCACATGCTCCGGATCCGTGATGGTCGCAGCCGACCCCATGGCGCGCAGATGGGTGGCGACGATTTGCCCGCCCAGCCGCACCGTCACTCGGGTCAGATCGGCATGAACGTCAACCATCCGCCCGATCGCGGCAGGATCGACGGAATAGTCGTTGCCGAACACGCGAACGTAGTAGTCCCGGGGCAATCGAATCTGCGCCCTGAATCCGACCGGCGGGGGCGGCGGAACGGCTAGCATCGCCGCCCGGTCCTCGGCAACCCGGTCGAGGGGTCGCGCCTGCAGGGCGCGGACCGTGCGGGTGTTGGCCGTAGGCAGCCACTGCCGGAGCTGCGTGCGGCCCGGCAGGAACGACGTTTCCAGGAACTGGTCGGCCCGCTCGACGATTCCTTTGGATTCTGGGTCGTAGGGCTTCAACTGCACGATCTTCGTCGCCAATGCGCCGCAGAACGCAGCGACACCGTCGGCGAGTTTGTTGCGCCGCCCGATCCCTGCCTCGTTGTCCCAGATCAAGCGGCGCGGGACCGCCTGGAGCTGCTCCGACAGCAACAGCCACATCCCTGCGAGCAGATCCTCCGTCGTCCGTGACGACAACATCACCGCGGTGATGAACCGTGAGTACGACGCGACGATCACCAGCACCGGCGGTGACCCGGTCCGGCCGCCGCCCCAGGGAATATCTGCTGGTGGGAACCACAAGTCGCACTGCGCCTGGTCCCCGCCCGATAGGTGATCCGGTCTGCGGGGTCCTTCGGCGCGAACTCGGGCTTGAGGTGCGTGATCTTCTTCCGAAACTACGACGATGTACCCTCTCCAGCCCACCCGCTCCGCCACCACCGTCGCTGGCATCGATGGCGTCGTTGTCAACAGGCGCCGTGCGTCGGCTTCGAAATCGTCGAAAGCTGACGGTCCCGGATCTCGACGATACTGCGGAGGCCCGGCCGAATGAACCGCACGGGTGACCGTCACCCGTGACAAGCCCAGCTGCTTTGCAATCGCCCGCACCGACATGCCCTCACTGACGTGAAGGTGCCGAATCTCTGCCCAATCCGGATCTGTAATCACACATCCAATCGTGGTGGGTGGTCTACTTTCGAGGAGCGAAACTGGCCTACTTTTCAAAGAGCGCTGACATCGACATCGACGCCAAGCCCGTCAGCGGGGCCAGCCCTAGGGGTCGAGCCAATGGGTTCGGAAGCTGTGACGAAACATTGGAGTGGCATAATCCGAGTATGACTATGGGGGAAAAAATCATGCCTTTCAGGGCTAAGCGTGAGAAGACAAAGCGACTGACCAGCATTCAGAGCATGCGCGGGTACGCGGCAGTTCTTGTGCTTATCGCCCATTCCGTTGACCTAGCTAGCATGCACGGTGAAAGATTCTTTATGAACCAATGGTTGCATTTAGAGAACTTCGGTGCGATCGGGGTTGACCTGTTCTTCGTCATTAGCGGATTTGTGATGGCGAATTCGGTGGCGAACCGTAATGGTCCGCGAGCATCCCGAAACTTCTTGGTGATGCGATGGCTACGAATTGCGCCGCCATACATCATCATCAGTTTCATTCTTATTGCAATCACGATTGCTCAACGTGCTTCGATCAACCCGATTTCCATCGCTAACCTATTTCTGTTTATACCCTGGTTCGACACCTCAACCTTCACAATGCCTCCCCTGGATGTCGGCTGGACCCTCTCGTTCGAGTTCACGTTTTACCTGCTCGTTGCCCTGATGGTGCTTCTACGACTCGGCGACAAGATCGAATGGCTGTCCCTGGGGATCGTCGCGCTCGTCGGGCTGGGCGTTGTGCTGCCGGACGATATTTTCCTGCTCCAATGGGTCACGAATCCGATCTTCCTTGAGTTCGCGCTGGGGATCGGTGCGTATTCGCTCTGGAAGCGACGCGCGCTAGAGACCGCTCGAGTAGGTTGGCTTGCCCTCGGTTTAAGCGGTGGCCTTGTCCTAGTTGTGCAAGCCGTAATGGGATTCGGCGACGTCTCCGAGGTTGCCAATATTGTAGATGGTACGTTAAGCCTCCAGCGCGTCTTCTGGTGGGGAGTACCTGGCGCAGCAATCTTCATTGCAGTAATTGCTTTTGAGCGACCTTCCACGGGGATTGCCGCACGCATCGGTGGTCGCATAGGCGATGCATCATATTCCATTTACCTCGTGCACATCCTCGCCCTGATGGTCTACTCATCCGCGGTCACGCATATGCCGTTCGGCCTTCCCCCGACAGTCGTATTCGTCGGTGCAATCGCGGTAGGCATTTGTGCCGGAATGTTCTACTTCCGTTTTGTGGAGAATCCCTTACGGTTGCGAATGGAGACAACGGCCACGATCATGTTCCGGATGAACTCCATGGGGAATCAGCCTCAATAGGCTGCCGTCTTGGCCCGGTTGAACCGACTGGCGCCGAAACTGGGTGCATTTTGATCAATGTGACTCTTCGAAATATGGGGTGGAGTTGGCGTTGGAATCCTTCGGCTTTGAGGAGCGAGCGGGCTTCGTATTGCGTCAGATTTCGGAAGTCCAAGGCTTTGCCGCAGAGATGCTCTCGCCTTCCGTTGATGGCTTCGGTCGTGCCAGTTCGAGGCTCCCGGTCGGACGAAGAACGCGAAGATATCGGCGACAAGCTTTTTCAGAGTTCGGACGAGACGGTGAATCTCCGTCAGGAGCTGGGGGACATCGCGACTGATCGAGTTGATCGGCGCGTGCATCATGGCCATTCCGTTCTTCTCGTCTGCGGTCCCGTAGGCGGCGACTATACATTGATAGATCCCCCAAATTGCCTAAAACGCGAGGTGCTCGTCGCCGTAGAACACCGTACTGAGCCGGACTTGTTGCTAGTCGTTGAGGAGATCACGAGAGGTGTGAAGGGTCCAGCGGGCGGTTTAGAGCGGATCTCCCACGTGGCCGCGATGGCCGAGATTGTGCTGTTGAACGGGTGGCCGGCAGCGGTCCAAATGCGCCGACAGCGAGACCCACGACGTGGAAAGGATCCATTGCCGGGACCGCCTCCGGGATATCCTCGCTCGCGGCGGTTTCATCGCCGGTGAAGCCATACATCTCGGCAACGTCGATGCAGTCTTTCATTCCTTTTGGGCGATCGGCCAACCATTGCGTACACACCTGGTCGACCGTCCCTCGACCATGTCCAGCAGCCGTGACGGGGCTGTTTTATTGCGAACTGGGGTGAGGTCGATGATCACGTGACGATCTTGTCGCCCTAGCGGGCGCGGTGCCAGACGTGATCGTCAACGCCGATGACCGTGACGTTGTGGAAACGTGTCGGGTCGTTGATCAGCATGAACCGTCCCTGATTTCTTGCCGTTTTCTTTCTAGTGAAAGGATTTGGTTATGCCCAAGAAATACCCAGATGAGGTTCGTGAGCGAGCGGTTCGTATGACGGTTGATCGTGTGAAGGATTATCCGTCGATGTGGGCCGCGTGCCGCGAACTTGCCCCCAAGCTCAATGTCGGCCCGGAGACGTTGCGGAAGTGGGTCAGGCAGGCGCAATCCGACGCGGGAGAACGGACCGGTCCAACGAGCGAAGAGCTCGAGGAGATCCGGCGGCTCAAGCGCGAAAACCGGGACCTGCGGGAAACTAACGAGATCCTGAAAGCAGCGGCGTCTTTCTTGAGCTCAGGGAGCTCGACCCTCGCAACCGTCCATAGTCGCGTTCATCGTTTCGATGAAGGCGAACGGCCATGGAGTCGAGCTGACTTGTGGCGTCCTGCGTGAGCAGGGCGTCTTGGTCACTTCACGGTCGTATCGTGCGTGGAAGATCCGCGCTGCTGCGGTTAGGACCCGCAGCGACGCTGTCCTTCTGGATCGGCTTAAAGCGTTGACAGTGCGGGACGTTCAGGGCCGGCAGCAGCCAGAGATTCTCTATGGCCGCCGGAAGATGACGGCGTGGCTGATCCGGGGCGAGTTCGCCGGTGTGTCCAAGCACACGGTGGACCGGTTGATGCGGCTGGAAGGCATGAACGGCCTCGTTCGTGGCCGTAAGCCGCGCAGCACAGTCTCCACCGGGAAGGATTCGGCCCGTGCTCCTGACTTGTTGAAACGCAATTTCAGCGCGCCCCACCCGAACCACAGCTGGGTGACGGACTTCACGTATGTGCCGACGTGGGGCGGGTTCGTCTACGTGGCCTTCGCGATCGACTTGTATTCTCGAGCGATCGTCGGCTGGCATGCGTCCACGGTCAAGGACACCCCGTTCGTTGAGGTGTGTTTGAACATGGCGCTCTGGCGCCGAGACAACGCCGGGCACACCGTCCAACCCGGCCTGATCCATCACAGCGATGCCGGGTCGCAATATACGTCCATTCGATTCACGGAGACCGTAGCGCTCGAGGGATTGGTCGCATCGATCGGGACGGTCGGTGACGCGTATGACAATGCGGCCGCCGAGACCGTGATGGGCCTCTACAAGAACGAGGCCGTCGCGAAGAACTCACCCTTCGTCACCGGTCCGCTGAAGACCCTCGCCGACGTCGAGAAGCTCACCTTCGACTGGCTCGACTGGTACAACAATCGGCGTCTACACAGCGCCCTGGGGAACATGCCGCCGGCCGAATATGAGGTCAACTATTACGCTGGGACAAACGGCCCGATAAATATCGAAGCCGCCAACAAAACGGCGGCATGAAACCCGGGACGGTTTAGCACTCGTTTTCCGCCGGGCAATATGGCGCTGTTCGCGGTGTGACGTGCGGCTCCGAGACCGGCCGGGACCCGGCTGACGGAGAGATAGCTAACGACGATCCCGGCCAACGCCTTATCGGAATCAACCGTGAGGATCCTCGGCTTGGGCGGTGCCGCATTCCCGCTGTCCTGCAGCAACGTTTGCCCGCACCCGGGACACGTGTAACGGTGCACCTGCATGAGCAGGATCGTCGGCCGCTACCCCAATGGTTCATGCGCGAGGGACGGAAGGCTGTGTCGCGTGTCACGCCCCGGCAGCCGCAGTGGTGGCACCAATCGTCACGCTCGACGACGCGGCACTTGATTGAGCATCGCACGACCGCAGTCGAAGTGCTGGCCGACGGCTCGCAGGCCGACCCCATCCAGATGGCAAAGGTGGTCAGATCCGGGTTCAAAAAGTAGTCAGGACAGGTCGACGCATTCCTGTTGGGCAATGTAGGAACCTCTGTCATGCGAAGGCCTCGAGCTCTTTCAGCCCAACGACTCGCTCATTACCCTCACCTCCACTACGCTCTCAATTTCCGATAGCCATCAATGTTCCGCCAAATTTTGTATCCATGGGGTGATTCAGATGCTCCGCCAAATTCTCTTCCCCGGCAGGCCCTCCGATGGACTTGCTCAAGAACATTGCTAGGCAGGCCCCAAAATTCCGGGAGGGGCACCCGCTGCCTGTCGAGAAATGGGTATTTTCAGTCTGTATCGTCGCTGCTGATGCCGTCTTGTTCTCATTGCTATGATGACGAACGTGACAACTTTGGGGACGATTTTATTTATTGCGGCGGTTGTAATACTGATTTTTCGGCGTTCGGCCTACCCCTGGTTACTCGCAGTTGCTGCGGCCTTTCCGAATTCAGCCGCCATCGTTGTTAATGAGAATGCCCTTAGCCCCTTTTACTTTCTCGCCCTGCCGACACTTTTCTGGCTCCCGTCCATCGCTAAGCGGCTCTTAGGGCCGGGGAAAACGGCACTTACCGTTTTTGCAGTCTGGTCGATATTTATCACAGCATTCGGGCCCATTCTGTTTGCTGGAATTTTAGTACTGAGCCCGCGGAATGGCATTGACAGGGGAATTCTGGACCCAGCCAGGTTAGGACTAACGGTTTCAAATCTGGCTCAAGGTGCCTATTTGCTCATCGCCGTCGGCTTCGTCTATTTCGTCGTGAAAACTCGCTCATCTATCTTCTTGCCCGCTATGACATTCACCATAGGCACAATTCTCTCGTCGTCGAATTTTCTCATTGTCAACGCTGGTGGGCGCTGGCCAAGCGAATTATTCGACTCTGGAACATTGGCGTACACGAACGAGGACGTAGGGGGGATTTCGAGACTCCGTGGCGTATTTGCAGAACCATCCCTTCTGGCGGAGTTCTCTATTGCTGCGGCGGTGTATTTCTTCTTTCTATTTTTCTCAACCAAGGGATGGGTTCGATTCGTGTGCTTGGGAATGGCCGTGTTGGCTGGACTAAATTTGTCCGCTTCGATGACTGGCACCGGTACCGCCGCAGCATTGGTCGTGATTGCGGTGATAGCCATATATGGCGCTAAGAGATTCCTGTCCGGCGGCCAAGGAGTGCTCCTAGCGACAATGGTGCTTCTGATTGGGACCATGGCATCCTTGCTCTGGGCCGAGCGGGCGATAGACGCTATCAGTACGGTCGTCAACGAGAAGATCGGAAGCTATTCGCAGATAACACGGTCGAGTGCCGACCTGTTTTCATTGGGGGTGCTGAAGGACACCTACTTGCTCGGAGCTGGACTCGGGAGCAATCGACCTTCTTCGTTTGTCGCCATGTTGCTGTCGTGCGTTGGGATCGTAGGAATCCTCGCCTTTTTCTGGTTCCTGACTCGCCTCATCGGGCGAGCCGGGCGCACAACTAGAGGTCGCGCAATTTCATGGGCGCTTTTTGCCGTAATTGTAGCGAAGACCTTGGCAGCTCCGGACCTCTCATCACCGATTCTCTGGATCTTGATTGCTGGATGCGCGAATGAGTCCTGGGGCGTTTCCCGAGGCGCCCCTGACTTGCTCGACGTTTTAAGAAGAACGGAAGTAAGAAACCGTAAAGTTAGGCGAACGCTTAAGTCTCCGGTGTCCTAGTTGTGCGATTATTCCGTTGATTCAGACTACTGATAAGGGCAGCTCCGGCCCTTGCCCGACCCCCTTCAATTGACACGTTACACACCACAACTACGAATCGTCTTCGTTGAGCATGCGGAAGATCAAGTCGAGACATCCATCAAACTCGGGCCCGCGGGTGCCAATGATTGTGGGTACGCACTCACCTCCGTGAACTCGGGTTGACGATCAATCTGAAAAAATGCCGACGAAAATATACGTGCTCCGGCGGCGCAGTTCCATAGCGAACTCAAACACCGCCGGTCCGACGGATATAATAAGCAGTGCGTTGCTGGGCGTCCTAAACAACTCGTGCAGTCGGTGAACCGCGCGCTCGCAGTCCGGCGGGGTCGACATCCGTTAGTCTCACAGATACGCGCATTGGTGTTTTGTTCGAATTGAGGGATGTCGGCATGAATTTTGATCTGGTGGTTGTTGGTTCCGGTTTTTTCGGGTTAACAGTAGCGGAACGTGCGGCCTCCGACCTCGGGCTTAAGGTCGTCGTGATTGACCGACGCAGTCATATAGGGGGCAACGCGTATAGCTCCTTCGAACCGGAAACCGGAATTGAGGTACACAATTACGGCGCCCACCTATTTCACACTTCAAATAAAGTGGTTTGGGAATACGTCAACAGGTTCACCAGATTCACGAATTACGAGCATCGGGTCTTCACGAATTTCAGCGGTGAGGTGTTCCCGCTGCCGATCAATCTGGGTACCATTAATCAGTTCTTTCGAGCCGCGTATTCCCCGGCCGAGGCCCGATCTCTAATAGTCAGTCAAGCTGCAGAATTTGCCTCGGGTATGAGTCAAAACCTTGAGGAGAAGGGCATCTCCCTAATCGGTCGGCCTCTATATGAGGCCTTCATTCGCGATTATACAGCTAAGCAATGGCAGACTTCTCCAGTTGAACTTCCTGCGGAGATTATTAGCCGATTACCGGTCCGATATAACTACGATAATCGCTACTTTAATGACACGTACCAGGGCCTGCCAATTGACGGGTACACTTCTTGGATTGAACGGATGGTAGATCACCCCAACATTGAAGTCCGGCTAGACACCGATTTCTTCGACGATGTGCAAGAAATCAACCGACAGTCCGTGACAGGTCGCATACCGGTCGTATATACCGGTCCGCTCGACCAATACTTCAATTACGAGGGCGGTGAGTTGACTTGGCGCACGCTCGATTTCGAGCAGGAAGTTCTTCATATCTCGGACTTCCAGGGAACGCCTGTCATGAACTACGCGGATGCCGCCGTGCCTTATACACGCATTCACGAGTTCCGTCATTTTCACCCTGAGCGAGCACACTACCCGGCCGACAAGACCGTAATTATGCGGGAGTATTCCCGCGCAGCGACGCGGGCGGACGAACCCTATTATCCGATCAACACCGCAGAAGATCGCAGGAAGTTGAGCGAGTATCGGGTTCTCCAAGGGGGGGAGGCTGGCGTTTTTTTCGGAGGGCGGCTTGGGACGTACCAGTATCTAGACATGCACATGGCAATAGGCTCGGCTTTAAGCATGTATCAGAACAAGTTGAAGCCGTTCTATAAAAGCAATGCAAGCAGAACTTCTTCTAGATAAGGGCGCTGCTAAAATCGCACCTATAAACTTAGGAAAGGAGATGATTTCGGTTTCTGGTTTGAATCACTAAATATCTCGGTTCAATCAATGATAAACAACTACTTCGTTCTTGAGTCTTGAGTCTTGAGTCTTGAGTCTTGAGTCTTGAGTCTTGAGTCTTGAGTCTTGAGTCTTGAGTCTTGAGTTAGACGAAAGAAAGGGAACGAGTGCGCGCGTTAGCAGGTCGACTTAGCGGTTTCGGCTCAGCCGTTCTCCTTTCTGCCTTCGTACAGCTGCTAACCATGCCTATCATTATTTCGACTGTAGGCGGACCGACTTGGGCTAGCTTAGCGGTCGCTCAAGCTATAGGATCAGTATTTGCAGTGATTGTCGCATTTGGATGGGGAGTAACTGGCCCCGGAATGATTGCCAGTGCAGGTGAACAGTTTCGACATAGTATTTATGCCGATTCCATTAAGGTCCGGCTGGTGCTATTTGGGATTTTGGCTCCGGTTGCGGTGGTCGTTATCTCAAGCATTGCCATCCGTGAAGAGGCAGCCAGTTCGATTTATGGTCTATCTATGATGGTCGCCGCTCTTGGAGGTGCATGGTACTTCGTCGGTGAAAAGAAGCCGGGACGCCTAATACTTCTGGAGGCGCTACCCAGGGTTTTTGGTGTGCTGATTGGAACTCTCATTCTTGCGTTGGGAGGGTCTCTCCTTTGGTTTGTACTTGCGCAGATAGTTGGTGCTGGGGTTGCTGCCTCGTGTTCGGCAGCCGTGATATTGCGTTCCAGCGGAAAAGCTTCTGCGGTGCGGGCAAAGCGCTTCTTCCCTTGGTATAGCCTGCGAGATCAAATATCCGGGGTAGTCACCGCGTCGACTGCCGCGCTCTATGTCAATGCGCCACTCATCTTTGTCACGTTGCTCGTTCCGGGGTCAGCTCCGATGTACGCGGTCGCGGACAAATTGATGAAATTGGCGCTGGCCGCCTATGGTCCCGTTACGCAGGTGGCGCAAGGCGCCGTGGGTAGCGAAGACCGTATGCTACTGCGACAGAGAACGATACGTGCGATAAGGATCTCAATTCCGCTCGCGCTTTCCCTAGGTATAGGGTTCGCGATGTTACTCCCGTTCGGTGTTGCATTGATGTCTGCTGGATCGGTTGTTACAGGTTTTGGACTATCGGCTCCCCTCGGTATCGCTTTTGCCTGTATCGCACTCTCGCAGGTCACCGGGTTAGCTTGCCTTGTCGCTTTGGGGAGGTCACGTGTAGTCGCAATGAGCACCGTTATGGGTGCGCTGGTTGGACTGCCGTTGCTGATCGTTGGCGGGACCTGGCTCAACGTGGATGGAATTGCATGGGCCGTGGCTACTTCGGAAGGCATAGTCGTCACACTTCAGCTCGTGGTTCTCTCCAGAATTCTCAGGCTTTCAAGGCGTATTGACGATCGATGAAGTAGGCGCAGAATTCGGACGACGTTCACGAGCACCTGAGACTCACCCTCACCGTCACCGCGGAATTTGATGCTCCTATTGTTGTCAAGGGCTGACTTTCGGTTGTTCACTGAGCCATGCGCGGTAGCGCTCAGAAAGGACTCGATCTTGGGTGGCGCCGCGTTCAATGCGCGAGATGGCTTTGGGCCAGGCGCTCAGCTCGAGTGCTACGGCGGTCTGGGTGAGGTGCAATGCGAGGCGCCGTGGACGCAGATCGTTGGTTAGCAGGCCAGGCCGTGGGTTCTGCAGGACGCGGTATATTTCGCGGGCGACGTAGCGCTTGAGGCAGCGCATGATCTCCTTCTTGCCTTCGCCCTCGCTGGTGCGTTTGACGACGTAATCCTGGGTGCGTTGGTCCTTCGCCATGCGCACTAGAACGATGCGGTGAATCGCGGAGTTCGCGGCGCGGTCGCCACCGCGGGAAAGCCAGCGCCGTGTCGTCTTGCCCGATGACGCAGGGATCGGTGCGACGCCGGCCAATGCGGCGAATTGGGCTTCTGTGGTCAGGCGCTCGGGGTTGTCGCCGATAGTGACCAGCAGTTGGGAGGCGACGGCGGTGCCGACACCTTTGATCAGGGTCAGGGCTGGGGCGTGCTCGGCGATAATGCGGGCGAGCTCGGCGTCGCAGTCATCGATCTCGGTGGTGAGGTAGGCATGGCGGGCGGCCATGCGTTTGAGCGTGACGGCGGTCGCGACGAGGGGGTCTGTGATGTCTCCGGTCGGGCGCGAGGTGGCCATGCTTTTGGCACGGGATTCGCTGGTCTTGCCCCGATATTTAGCCCGGATACTCTCTGGGGCCGATGTCAGTATGGCGCTGATCTGCGTTAGTACCGCGGTGCGTGCCTTCATCGCGCTGGTGCGCGCGGTGCGCAGCACCCGGAGGGCTTCGACGTTACCGTCGCGGGCTTTTGGTGTGGAGGTGCCGCGCTGGGCGAGGACAGATTCGGCGGCCTCGTAGGCGTCTAGCGGATCGGACTTGCCGTGGATGCGTCGGGCTTGGCGATTGGGTCGGTTGACCTCTTTCACCTCGAAGCCCTCGTGGATCAGGACCCGGGTCAATTCAGCACCGTAGGACCCTGTTCCTTCGACGCCGACAGCGATCACCGGTCCATACCGGGTGATGTATTCGGCGATTTCGCGGTAGCCGGATCCCACGGCCAGAAAATTCTTATCGGCAAGGTGTTTGCCGTAATTGGTGATGATGGCGACGTGATGGGTGTCGGCGTGGGTGTCGATGCCGGCGATGACGCTGATGTCGTCGGTTGTCATGATGGGAATAGCTCCTCTGACGCTCGAGTAACAGGTGGACTCGCGTTCGCCAGGTGGGCAGACAAGACGGTGATGGGACTTCTTGGTCAAGCTCCTATTAGGTCATGTCCGCCTGGCGAATGCGTTTGATGCAAGCCACGGAACGGTGGACGGATCAAATTAAGGACAGCTTCAAGAAGCGTCAGTCAAGGTTGGAGTCACAGCATTCCAGGGCCTACTTCCATCATCACCGTCAAGGCGGATGAGACCAGTGGGAGTTTAGGCGGCTAGTTCGAGGCGTTCCTTTTCGGTGGGTTTGTCGGCTGGTTTGTTGATCCATGCCGTCGCGGGAATGGACAGAATCTTTGGTGCTTGGCTGGTGCTGAATCGCTCGGGGAAGCGTGCCCTGGCCGCGTCCAGCGTCGCTGCTCGTTCGATGGCCTTCGCCTCGGCGAGGCCGTAGTGCACGTCGGCGCGCGTATTGAGGCCGATCCCGGAATGGCGATGCTCGTGGTTGTATCCATCGACGAACGAGGCCATGAACAGCTTCGCGTCGGCGAGGGAGCCGAAGCGTTCGGGAAACGTCGGAGCGAATTTGAGGGTCTTGAACCACGCCTCGCTGTAGGGATTATCGTTACTCACCCGCGGCCTCGAATGCGATTTGGTGACCTCCAGATCCGACAGCAACGCCGCGACGGTCTTTGACGTCATCGACGTGCCGCGGTCGGCGTGAACGACGTGCGGGACGCCGTGAATGCCGAAGATTTCCTTCATCATCTCCACCGCCAGCTCGCCCGATTCCGACGCGTGAACATACGCGCCGACGATGTACCGGGAGTAAATATCGATCATCACGTAGGCATCGAAGTACTTCCCCTTGACCGGGCCAGCGAGTTTCGTAATATCCCAGCTGAGCACCTGGCCTGGGGCCGTGGCGATCAATTCGGGGATTGCCCGTGCCAGATGGCGTGCCAGGCGGCGACGGTCCTTGACCTGCAGATTCTCGTTCAACACCCGATACATCGTTGAAATGGAGCACAAGTACGTGCCCGCATCGAGCAGCTGCGCGTAGATCTGAATCGGCGGCAGATCCACGAACGAGTCCGAATTGACGACATCGAGAATCTGCCGGCGGTCGGCATCATCGATCCTGTTCGCCGGGATCGGCGCCGGCCCTGCCACCGGGATGCGCGGTTTCCTGGTGGCGTCGCCCGAGGGATCCCGACCAGGTCAGCCGCGACGCGAGTCGAGATTCCTCGGCTGGCCAGTTCGCGGTAGGCGGTCATTACGGCTTCGTGTGCGGTGTTTCGTCCCGCGAGCTCTTCGAAAGACTTTCGAGTAGCTCGTGCATTTTTGACATGATCTCCAACGCCACCCCCGTCGTCTCCAGACGCTGCTCGGTCTTGCTCAGCTGGCGACGCAACCGGGCGATTTCCGCTTGCTCCGGCGTTAACCGGCCAATTTTCTCGCCAGGTTTCTTCCCCGCGAGAACACCGGCGTCACGCAGCTTGCGCCACTCCGTGATCTGCGAGGAGTACAACCCTTCAGTGCGCAGATACGCGCCACCCTCATGGTCCTTGATCGCCGCGTCATACGCAGCCAAATGGTCAAGCTTGTGCGCTGGGGTGAACGACCTTCTCGAGGTCGGACCACCAGCTCGCGGTCCGGAACTACTCATATAACTATCGTCGCGCACGGCGATCAAAGACGGGCTGGACATGGTGGTGGTTTCCTAGTTCTCGCCCTACGTCATGCGGCGGACTTGCTGTTAGCTACTGGCCTCACCCAACCCTGACGGTAATG